>JBGOSR010000010.1:0-22704 GCA_041476065.1 Gaiellaceae bacterium | reverse complement strand
GTCGCCCTCTGCAGCGCGCAGGGCTGCCTCGGCAAGATCAAGCGCCCGACTCACCTGGAGACCCCTACTTCCACGTCGCGGAACCGAGCCGGCGCGGCGCCGTGCGAGACGTGCGCCTCCTGGCCGGGCTGGCCCTTCCCACAGTTCGTCAGGCCGAAGAGCTGCCACGCGTCCGGGCCGGCAACCGCGTCGAGCTTGCCCCAAAAGACCGGCGTCACGCCTGTATAGGTCGCATCACGGAGCATCCGGCCGAGCTTGCCCTTCTTGATCTCCCAGGCGATCTGCGTCCCGAACTGGAAGTTCAGGCGCTTGTCGTCGATCGACCAGCTCTTGTTCGTCTCGAGGTAGAGGCCGTCGTCGACGTCTGCGAGGAGATCCTCGAAGGAGCCCTCGCCCGGCTCGAGATGGAGGTTCGTCATCCGCACGAGCGGCATGCGGCTCCAGCCGTCGGCCCGCATCGAGCCGCCTGAGCCGGCCCCGATCCTGGCGGCCGTCTCGCGGGAGGTCAGGAAGCCGCGGAGGACGCCCTCCTCGACGATCGCCTCGCGTTGTGCCGCCACCCCTTCGTCGTCGAAGGCGAACGTGCCGAGGCCCAGCGGCGTCGTCGCGTCGGAGACGATGTTCATCTTCGGCGAGCCGTAGCGGAGGTTGCCGAGGTCCTCCGGCGAGAGGAAGCTGGTGCCGGCGTAGGCCGCCTCGGTGCCGTAAACGCGGTCGAGCTCGGTCGGATGTCCGACCGATTCGTGCACCTGCATGACTGCCTGCTCGGGCGAGAGGACGATCGTCGTTCGGCCGGCCGGGCACTCGTCGGCGCTGAGCAGAGCAACGACCTGCTCGCCGACCCGCGGCGCCTCCTCCGCGAGGGACAGTCCCTCGACGAACTCCCAGCCGCCCTGGCCGCTGACGCCGCTGTGCTGGCTCGGGTAGCTCCGGATCTGCGAGACGTCGCCTGAGGTCGCGTACGCGTCGATGCCGCCGCCGCACTCGACGATCTCCTGCTCGATCGAGACTCCGTCGGACGAGACGAGCACCTTGTGCTCGCTCTGCGCGCGCACCATCGCCAAGGTCACTTTGATCTCCGGGAGCTGCATTCCCTCTTCGGCGCGCAGGCAGAGGTCGACCTTCTCGGAGAGCGGCACGTCGAAGGGGTCGCGCTCGAGCGGGGTTCGATAGTCACCGCTCACGGGGTCGAGCGGCGCGAGCGAGGTCTCGTGACGACCCGGGGCCGCGCGGGCGAACGCCGTCGCCCGCAGCGCCGCCTCGCGGGCGCCGGCCTCGTCGAGTCGGCCTTCGCCGGCGAAGCCCCAGGCGCCGTCGACGAGAACGCGGACGCCGATGCCTTCGCTCTCGGAGTCGCTCAGGTCGTCGACTTGCCGGTTCTTCGTAACGACGTGCTGGCGCCGGAGCCGGACCGCGCGCGCGTCGGCATAAGAAGCCCCCGCGCCCAGCGCCGCGACGACTGCTGCCTCGGCCAGCGTCTTCACGGGGCTAGCCTAACGGTGGCTACACTGGCCGACGCGCGCTGGTGGCGGAATTGGTAGACGCGCAAGGTTGAGGGCCTTGTGGGGTTAAAGCCCCGTGGAGGTTCAAGTCCTCTCCAGCGCACTGTCGCCGGCCACGGGCCGGCTCCTCGCCCCGAAGTCCCACGACTTCGGGCGGTCCCTGCGCCCGCGGCGCCGGCATTGAGATGGAGGCTCGATCGGAGCTCCCGTTTGTCGTCGCGGCGATGACTGCTACCGCGTCGCCTCAGGGAGAATCACCCAAGACATGCTCATTCTCTGGCCTCTCATTCTCGTCGGTGCGGCGGTCCTCGTTCCGAAAAGCCGTCAGCGCGGCCTCGGGCGGAGGGGCTGGCCGTGGTTCGCCGGATGGGCGATCGCCGGCGCGCTCTTCGTCTTCAGTCTCTTGACCGGCCTCAGCATCGGGGTGTTTCTCTTCCCGGTGGCGGCCGTCGCGGTTTTTTGGCTCGCCTTGAACGCGCCGTATGGCCGCGAGCTAGCCGGATTCCCCGTCGGGATCGCTGCTGTCCTGCTCCTCGTCCTGCTCCGATCCTCCTGACCGCGGCCGAACGTGCGTTCTTGACGCCGTCCGCGGCTGCCGCTACCGTGATCGAACACATGTTCGCGGAAGGAGACCCCGTGCTGACCGACAGGCAGCGTCAGATTCTCGACTTCTTGACGTCCTACGTGGACGCCCACGGCTATCCGCCGACCGTTCGCGAGATCGGCGAGGCCGTCGGGCTCGCTTCGCCGTCAACCGTGCACGCGCACCTTGCGAACCTCGAGCGCGCCGGGTTCCTGAAGCGCGATCCGACGAAGCCGCGCGCTATCGAGCTGCGCCGCGAGCCGACTGCTCCGCCGGCGACCGACGTCCACAGGCTCCCGCTTGTCGGCGAGGTCGCCGCGGGTGGGCCGCTACTCGCCGAAGAGAACGTCGAGGAATACCTCGCCGTGCCCGAGCCGCTCTCGCGCGGCGGGGATGAGTTCCTCCTGCGCGTAAAGGGAGACTCGATGGTGAACGCCGGCATCCTCGACGGCGACTTCGTCGTCGTCCGCCGGCAGCAGGACGCGCGCGACGGTGAGATCGTCGTCGCTCTGGCCGGAGAGGACGAGTCCGCGAACGAGGCGACCGTCAAGCGGTTCTTCCGCGAGAACGGGCGCGTGCGGCTCCAGCCCGAGAACGACGCCCTCGAGCCGATCTACGCCGAGCACGTCCAGATCCTGGGCAAGGTGATCGGGGTGTTTCGCCAACTGTGAGCGTCGAGGCCCTGAACCGGACGCTGGAGCAGGAGCTCTTCGCGTTGCTCAGGGGCGCGAGTCTCGAATGCCTCGTCTGTGGCGAGTTCGTCCTGCGCCGCCGGGGCTCCATCTCGTGCCCGGAGTGCGAGGCCGAGATCCAGGACGCGGAAGCGCGAACGCTACAATTGGGCTTGCAGGCCGGGTGACCGCGAGCCGTTCGCGGCTCGAGGAAAGTCCGGACACCGAAGGGCAGGACGCTGGGGAAATCCCAGGCGGCGAAAGCCGACGAAAAGTGGCACAGAAAGGAGACCGCCGGCAGCGAAACACTCTCCGGAGACGCTGACGGTAAGGGTGAAACGGTGGGGTAAGAGCCCACCAGCGCTGTGGTGACACAGTGGCTAGCCAAACTCCGTCCGGTGCAAGGTGAAACAGGCTCCGCTGACGCTGCCCGCCGAGGAGCCGGGTACACCGCTCGAGCCGTCGGGCAACCGGCGGCCTAGAGAGATGGTCACCCTCGACAGAATCCGGCTTACAGGCCTGCTACGGAAAACCCCCGCACACGCGGGGGTTTTCTATGTGGCATCCACCAGGGAATCTCCGCGGTATGCGGCGCGCAGCCGATTGGCGGTTCTCCGGAACCGCTCGAGGCGCCGAAGTCTAGGCCAGCGCGGCGAGCCTCGGGGAGCGAGCGCTTGAAGTGACTCGACCGTCGCCCTAAGCTCCAGCGGAGCCACGCGCAGTGGACCCTCGGCAGGAGGAGGAGCGATGAAGCTCGGCATGATCGGGCTCGGCCGCATGGGCGGGAACATGGTCCAGCGCCTCGAGCAGGACGGACACGAGCTGGTCACGTACACGCGGTCCGGCGGCGGAACCGTGTCCACGATCGAGGAGCTGGTCTCAGAGCTCGATGCTCCGCGCGTGGCGTGGATGATGGTGCCGGCCGGCGACGCAACGGAGGCGACCTTCGCGACGCTGCTCAGCCTGCTCGAGACGGGCGACATCGTCGTCGACGGGGGCAACTCAAACTTCCGCGACTCGAAGCGCCGCTACGCGGAGGCTCGCGAGCGAGGGATCCGCTTCGTCGACGCCGGTGTCTCGGGCGGGATCTGGGGTCTCGAGGTCGGCTATTGCCTGATGGCGGGCGGCGACGACGACGCGGTCGCGATCGTCGAGCCGGCCTTCCGCACGCTCGCGCCCGAGGACGGCTACGCGCACTGCGGTCCCGCGGGGGCAGGGCACTTCGTGAAGATGGTGCACAACGGGATCGAGTACGGCCTCATGCAGGCGTACGCCGAAGGCTTCGAGATCATGCACGCCTCGGAGTACGAGCTCGACCTGCACGAGATCGCGGGAATCTGGCGCTACGGCTCCGTGGTGCGCTCGTGGCTGCTCGAGCTCCTGCACTCCTCCTTCGAGCAGCATGGCTCCGGGCTCGAGGAGATCGCCGGCTTCGTCCAGGACTCCGGTGAAGGACGCTGGACGATCGAGGAAGCGATCAACGAGGACGTGCCGGCGCCGGTGATCGCCGCCGCATTGTTCGCCCGCTTCTCGTCGCGCCAAGACGAGAGCTTCGCCGCGAAGGTCTCGGCCGGGCTTCGCGAACAGTTCGGCGGGCATGCCATCAAGACCAGCGGCGACGGAACCGCCTGAACCGCCTCGTGGTAGAGCCATGTCCCGGTGCCAGGCACCCGGACATGGCTGATCGAGACTCTGCCCTCTCCTAGCGAAGCGGGATCCGAGCGAGAGCCATGTCCTTCACTCACATGTCCCGGTGCCAGGCACCGGGACATGTCCGTGCCAGGGCGAGACACGGGTTTTGTCAGCGCTACCGGTCAGGCCCCTAGCTGCCGGTCCAGGTTCGCGGCGGCGCTGATCAGCGCGAGGTGCGTGAACGCCTGCGGGAAGTTCCCGAGCTGCTCGCCGGTGGCCCCGATCTCCTCCGAATAGAGCCCGACGTGGTTTGCGTACGTGAGCATCTTCTCGAACGCGAGGCGCGCCTCGTCCACGCGACCCGCGCGCGCGAGTGCCTCGACGTACCAGAACGAGCAGATCGAAAAGGTGCCCTCGTCGCCGATCAGCCCGTCCGGCGAGGCCTCGACGTTGTAGCGGTAGACGAGGCTGTCGGACACGAGCTCGTTCGAGATCGCGTCCAGGGTCGAGAGCCAGAGCGGATCGGTCGGGGCCATGAACTTCGTCAGGGGCATCAACAGCACGGACGCGTCGAGCACGTCCGAGCCGTAGTGCTGCACGAATGCGCCGCGCTCCGCGTTCCAGCCGCGGTCCATCACCTGGTGGTAGATGTCGTCGCGCACGGCCGCCCAACGCGGGATCTCTGCCGGCAACCCGCGCTGACGCGCCATTCGGATTGCGCGCTCGACCGCGACCCAGGACATGAGACGCGAGAACGTGAAGTGCTGGCGCCCGCCGCGTGTCTCCCAGATCCCCTCGTCGGCCTGGTCCCAGTTCTCGCAGACCCACTCGACGATACGGGCGAGGTCGCTCCAGGCACCGTGCGAGATCGGCGTCCCATGCTTGTTGAAGAGGTACACCGAGTCGATCAGCTCCCCGTAGATGTCGAGCTGGAGCTGGTTAGCGGCGCCGTTTCCGATCCGCACGGGTGCGGAGCCCCGGTAGCCCTCGAAGTGGTCGAGCACCTGCTCGGGGATCTCGGCGCTCCCGTCGACGGCGTACATGATCTGGAGCGGGCCGGACTCGTGGCCGACGCGCTCACGGAAGCGGTCGGTCAGCCAGTCCATGGAGCCTGCCGCCTCGTCGGTGAACCCGAGCCGAAGCAGCGCGTAGAGGGAGAACGCGGTATCGCGGATCCACGTGTAGCGGTAGTCCCAGTTGCGGCCGCCGCCAATCTGCTCCGGGAGGCTCGTCGTCGGCGACGCCACCATCGCGCCCGACGGCTGATACGTGAGGAGCTTGAGCACGAGAGCCGAGCGGTGCACGGTCTCGCGCCAGCGCCCCCGGTAGCGCGACTGCGAGAGCCAGCGCCGCCAGAACTGGACCGTCTCCTCGAAATCCCTCAGCGTCTCCTCGGATGTGAAGGCGTGCGGCACGTGGCTCTCCGGCACCGTCTCGAGCACGAACGACTCGCTCTCGCCCGGCTGGAGCGAGAACTCGCCGAGGACACCCTCCTCGCCAACGCGGAAGCCGATACCCGCGGCAAGCGCAAGCGTCAGCGCCGGAGTCTTGAAGACGACGCCGTGCTCGTGCACGACCGTCTCGTGGGGCTCGCGACCGTAGTCGAAGCGCGGATCGACCTCGACGCGGAAGCTCATGTCGCCTCTTACGCACAACACGCGGCGGACGAGCCGCTGGCGCGGTCCGACGGGCATGAAGTCCTGGAGCTCGCCGACACCGGCCGGCGTCAGGAAGCGGGTGATCAGGACGTTCGTGTCCGGAAAATAGAGCTGCTTGACGGTGCCGACCCCGACCGTCGGCGCGATGCGGTAGCGGCCGCCGCGCGTGCGGTCGAGAATCGCTCCGAACACGCTCGGAGAGTCGAAGCGGGGACAGCAGTACCAGTCGATCGTGCCGTCGGTGCCGACGAGCGCGACCGTGCGGAGGTCTCCGATGACGCCGTGCTCGGCAATCGGCAGGTACTGGCTCGCCGCCGAGAACGACAGGTCGATCGCGCCGCTGAACGAGCGGTCGTCTACGCGCGCCACGGGCTCATGTCTGCGATCCGGCGCGCCTCGGCCTGCAGTAGCCGAAGCGTCACGGTCGGATTGGCGAGCAGGAACTGGACGAGCCCCGAGCGGTCGATCACAGCGCAGCGCAGCGGCGTGCGGGCGACGACGCCGGCGATGGCGGGCTCGTCCAAGAGCACTGAAACCTCGCCGAAGAACATGCCGGCATGCATGACGGCCTGCTCGACCTCGTCGCGCACTAGTCCGACCTCTCCCTCGAGGATCACGAACAGGTCGGCGTTCTCGTCGCCCTCGCGCAGGATCCAGGTTCCTTCTTCGATGCGCTCGTCTCGCACCGTCTCCGCGAGGGCGTCGAGCGCCTCGGGCGGTAGGTCGGCGAAGAGTGCGAGCTGCCCGAGGCTCTCGGTCAGCGGTTGCGCAGAGGACAGGTCGCTGCTCATGCGCGCGCCGCGGCTACTTGGGAGTGAGCGCCGCGGGGGTGTCCGCAGGAACGACCTGGTGAACGCTCGTGAGCGGCCGGGCGATCTTCAGGTCGGGCACCGCATGTGCCGCTGAGAACTCACGCGCGAGCGTCCCGTCGGAGGGGCGCTCGTCGATTGCAGCAAGCATCGGGAGCGGCTGATAGTCCGGGGCGACCGACCAACCGACCCTGCGGAACTCGCCGCCATTCTCGATCCAGGACAGCGAGAAGAGCGGCAGGACGACGATCTTCGTCGAGATGGCCAGCAGCCAGCTCGCCCAGTAGAGAGCGATCGGGCGCCAGTCGTTCGCGCCGAGGAAGTTGTTCGGGTCGCCGTACGGGGCGTGACCGGGCTTCAGGGTCTTGAGGAGGATGAAGAGGAGCACGAACTCGCCGATCGCCAGCACGAATGTCAGCCAGGGCGGCTGCCACTTGATCAAGTACGGGTAGACGACCGTGTCGAGGGCGACGCCGAGGAGCAGGTAGATCCCGATCGTCACGATCCAGCCCTCGTTGTGCGTAACGAGCGAGAGGATCGTGGCCAGGATCGCGGGCCCGATCAGGATCGCAACCCGCGTCTGCACGCGGCCGAGGACGGTCGGGCACATTAGTGCTCGCTCCAGTAATTGAGCCCAGCTTCTGGGTCGCGAGCACCAAGCCAGAGGCCGCACTCGCCCGCGGTCAAGGCTGAATGAAGCCTTGACAAGGGCGAGGGTGGGCTCTGGCGCCGCGTGATCGCGGGCCAGAAGCAGGCTTGGATTGCTGGAGAGGGCACTATGCGAGCTGCTCCACTTTGCGGACCTGTCGCACGAGCTTGGCCGTCTCACGGGCGAGCTTCAGCTGCATGAGGAGCCGCGAGGGGAAGCGGCGAGGCTTCGGCTTCTCGGCTGCGAAGCAGTCCGCGACGAAGCGGCGACCGATGTACTTCAGCCCCGCAATCGTGTCGCCGTGGGTGATCACCGCGTTCGCGTGGATGCCCATCGCAGCGCACCGCGAGTCGGGCCGGTCGAGCCCCGGCAGTCCGCAGTTGGACTGCAGCATGATGCGGCCGCCGTCGATCGGCACGTTGTAGAACTCGACCAGCCGGCGCAGCAGCGGCACGGAGAGCGCGGACTTGTTGAAGCCCGTGCCCGTGACGACGCCGGTGACGTCGAGCCAGCCGGGATCCTCGCCGTGCTTGCTCATGATGTGCACGCGCAGGCCGAGGGGTCCCGCCTCGACCTCGTCGATCTCGCCGATGATCTGCTCGAAGCGGCCCTCGTTCCGGCCGGTGGCGATCTTCGCGTCCCAGCCGCGGCGGTGGGGGGCGGTGCCCTTGAGGATGCGACCGAGGAACTCGATGCGCTGGTCGAAGTCGAGCGCCTGGAACGCATCGATCCCGAGCGCCTCGAAGAAGCAGCGCGGCGTGTTCAGGTCCTGCTCGTCGGGCATCGGGTTGCGAACGAGCGAAATGCACTTTGCGCCCACGTCGATCGCGTTCGCCCACTCGTTGACCGAGGCGATGCCCGAGCCGATCACGATGTACCGGCCGTTCGCGTCGTACGTCTTCGGCGCGTAAGCCTGGACGATCCGGTCGGCCAGCTCGGGATCCTGCCGCGCCTTTGCGAGCACCGGCGGATAGGACAGCGGGCCGTGGCCGCACGCAAGCATGACGTGCTTCGCGCGTCCGATGTACTGCGCGTCCTCGTCGAAGAGGATGAAGTGAGGCGCGTCGCCGTTCGCCTCCGCGCGCTGCAACCAGCCGACCTTCGCGTCGTAGCGGTTGTCGTTCCAGCGGAGCCGTCGCGCCACGACGTTCGCCATGCCCAGGATGTCAGGCACGCCGGGGTTGTACTGCCGGCGGGCGGAGCGGATCAGCGGGCTCAGGCTCCGACGCGACCAGGCCTCGAGCTCGGCGAACGTGGGCCAGTCGGCGGGCAGGAAGTGCGACTCCGACTCCGAGCGCAGGACTGTCTGCCCGAGGTTGAAGGCGAACTGCTGGTACGTCTTGACCGGGTTGTCGCTCGGCCCGTAGATCGTGATCTCGTGAGGGCGAAAGCCGAGGTACACCGCCGTCGCGTAGATGATCAGCGAGCCGAAACCGTCGCCGACGACTGCGATCGTCGAGTCACGCGGGGTGGAGACCGGCATCCGCGCAAGCGTACTTCTGTCTCGCGCGCATTTCTAGGAGACCTACCGGGCGGCGCGGTCGAGCCGGTCGAGGTCGAGCCCTTCCAGCATGAGCTCGAGGAACGCGCCGACCTGTCGGTGGCGGGCGAGACGGTGCCGCATCAGGCGGGCAGGCTTGACTTCGTACACGTTTCGCCGGCCCACTCGGCGACGGGTCACGTACCCCTCTTCTGCGAGGTCGGCGACGATGCGCTGGGCGGCACGCTCGGTGATTCCGACGCGGTCTGCGATGTCGCGTATCCGGAGCTCGGGGTCGCTTGCGAGGCAGAGCAGAACCGCCGCGTGATTCGTCACGAAGGTCCAGGAGCCGTGGGGTAAAGACGTACTAGACATCACGAAAAGAAAGTCGTATGTTCCGCAATCGTAACCGGAGGAGGGAAACGCACGGCCGTCACTCAGGCATCGGCGATACCGAATGACGAGAAGGGGCAATTCAGCCGGACGAGGCTGATCGGGGGCTACCTCGCGGTGACGGCGTTCCTGGTCGCGGCCATCGGGACGTCGATCTCGATCGGGAGCGACCGGCATGCGGCGCCGGCGATCGGCGGCTTCTACAGCTCGTCTTCGGCTTGCCTCGGCAAGAGCTTCAAGCTCCAGCAGTCCGGTCAGTTCGTCGACTTGAGCGGCTCCTCGACCGGGAAGCTGCGCCTTCGCGACGGAGCCCTTCGCGGGACGGCGCACTGCGCAAGCGGCGGCACCGCAGCCGTCGACCTGGCGCTGGTAGGGAAAGGCACGGCCGCTACCCTCTCCGGCCCGGTTGGCTCGGAGCAGGCGACGGGCAAGTTCGTCAAGCCGCTTCCCGAGCCGGGAGCCTCGGCAAAGAAGCCCGTCAAGCGAACCGGGGAGCAGACGTTCGGCCGGCTGATGCTCGCGATCGCGGCCGTGCTCCTCGCCGCGCGCCTCGTCGGCACGGTCACGGCCAGGCTGGGCCAGCCGCGCGTGATGGGCGAGGTGCTCGCCGGGATCCTGCTCGGGCCGACGCTGCTCGGAGCCGTCTGGCCGGAAGCGAAGGACTACCTCTTCCCGGCGGACATCGTGCCGCTCCTCGCCGGGGCCGCCCAGATCGGGCTCGCGTTCTACCTCTTCCTCGTCGGGATGGAGCTCGACCCGCGCGTCCTCCGTGAGCGGATCGGACAGGCGGCGTTCATCTCGAACACGAGCGTCGCGTTCCCGATGGGGCTCGGCTTCCTGGCCGCGATTCCCATCTACGAGCTACTGGCGCCGGACGTCCGCTACCTGCCCTTCGCGCTCTTCATGGGCGTCGCGATGTCGGTCACCGCCTTCCCGGTGCTGGCCCGCATCCTGATCGAGCGGCGCATGCTGAAGCGACCCGTCGGCGCGCTCTCGCTGGCGGGAGCCGCGATCGACGACGTGACGGCGTGGGGCCTCCTCGCGCTCGCGACGGCGGTCGCCGGCTCGGGCAAGGCAGCGCACGCTGTGCAAGTGATCGTGCTGGCCGCGGTCTTCACGGCGGCGATGCTGCTGATCGGCCGCCGTCTGCTGAGCCGCGTCTCGAAGGCCTACGACGAGGTCGGCCAAGTCCCGGTCCTCTGGCTCGGCGCGATCTTCGTGTGCGTGCTGCTGTCCGCGTACATCACGCAGCAGATCGGGATCGCCGCCATCTTCGGCGCCTTCATCATGGGGCTGATCATGCCGCGCCACGCCGGCCTCACCGGGGACGTGAGCCGCCGCTTCGAGAACTTCGTCGTCCTCGTCCTGCTGCCGCTCTTCTTCGTGGTCACGGGCCTCAAGACCCAGGTAACGGCGCTCAACCGGCCCGTGCTCTGGCTCCTGACGCTCGCGTTGATCGGCGTTGCGATCCTCGGCAAGTTCGTCGGCGCTTCGGTCGCGGCGCGCTTCAGCGGGTTCAGCCTGCGGGACTCGGCGGCGATCGGCGTCCTGATGAACACGCGAGGCCTGACCGAGCTGATCGTCCTCAACATCGGCCTCGACCTCGGTGTGATCTCGACGCAGCTCTTCACGATGCTCGTCGTGATGGCGCTCGTGACGACCTTCATGGCCGGCCCGGTGCTGCGGCTCATCGACCCGCGCCACGAGCTGTCCGACCCGGTGGAAGAGGAGCTGCGCCGCGCCCGCCGGGCGACGTCGGACGACATCACCGTCGTGCCCACCCGCTCGATCATGGTCGCCCCGCAGGATCCCGCGAATCTCGACACGCTTCTCGCGCTCGCCGAGCCCCTCGCGAAGGCGACGCCCGCGCGCGAGCTCATCATCGCTCAGGTCGTGATGCCGGACCGGTTCGTGACCGGCGCGATGCGCGACGCAGATGACGTGACCAAGGTGGCCGAGGATCTCGAGGAGAAGCGTGCCGCCCTTCTCGAGCGCGGGATCGCGGCTCGCGTCGCTGCGTTCACCACGATCCTGCCTGGACAGGACTACGTGCGTCTCGCCTCGGAGGAGGAGGTCGACCTGATCATGCTCGACGGCCGCCGGCCGCTCCTCGGCGAAGGCGTTCCGCGCGGCGCGGTCGGCCAGGTGCTCGAGCAGGCGCCGTGCGACGTGGCCGTGCTCGTCGAGCGGCAGGAAGGCCCGACGATCGACGCAGCCCACCCGGTGATGGTGCCGTTCGGTGGTGGCGACCACGACTGGGCGGCTCTCGAGCTCGCCGCCTGGATCGCGTCGGCATATGAGGCGCCGCTGAAGCTCATCGGGGCGGGGAACGGCAACGGCCAGGGCGATGCGAGCCGCGTGCTCGACTCCGCGTCACTTGTCGTGCGACAGCTGGCCGGGATCGAGACCGAGCCGGTGCTCGTCAAGCTGGCAGACGGCGGGCTCGTGGCCGCGACCGAGGGCGCAGGCCTGCTCGTCGTGGGTCTCTCCGACCGCTGGAAGAACGAAGGGCTGGGACCCGTACGGGCGGCGATCGCGAAGGCTGCGCCGGCCCCGATCCTCTTCGTCCGGCGAGGGATGCGGCCCGGCGCGCTCGCTCCGCGCACCGGTGACGTCACCAGGTTCGCCTGGTCGCACGTCGGGCCCTCGCTTCCCTGACCGGCGTCGGCTCCCGCCCGGCGAAGCCGGGCTCCGCCGCCGCCTCGCGCCGCTGGGCCCGCTCCAGCCGGCGGGCCGTGTGGCTAACACTGTCCCCCCGGCCTACGCGGGCCCAGCGACACGTCAGGAAACCGAGAGCGGTTCTCAGGGGGACCACACCGAGTCGCTTCCCTGACCGGCGCCGGCTCCCGCCCGGCGGAGCCGGGCTCCGCCGCCGCCTCGCGCCGCTGCGCCCCTCCCGCCGGCGGGCCGTGCGGCCTAGAACTCTCCCGCCGGCATACGGGCACGCAGCGACGCGTCAGGAAACCGAGAGCGACTCGGTAGGTTGCCGACGGCCTACTTGGAGTTCTCCGCCGGGCAGCCGTATGCTTGCCGCATGGCGGTTTCCGGCGAAACCCGGCGTGAGCTCGAGCCCGGGGACACCCTTGGCGGCTACAAGCTCGAAGAGTCCCTCGGCGAGGGAGGGATGGGGCTCGTCTTCCGCGCTCTACGCGCCGAGGACGGCCGCGAGGTCGCCCTCAAGGTGCTCAAGATCGAGCTCGCGGGCGATCTCGTCTTCCAGCACCGGTTCCGCCAGGAAGCGCGGGCTGCCGCCGAGGTGCACGACGTTCACCTCGTCCCGATCATCGAGGCCGCCGAAGCGGGTGGGCGCCATTACCTCGCGGTCGACTACGTCCCCGGCGGCTCGCTCACCGACCGCCTCGCGGCCTCCAGCAAGCTCGAGATCGCCGAGCTCGTCCGCGTCGTCTCCGACGTGGCCGCCGGGCTCGACGCGCTCCATGCGGCGGGCATCGTCCATCGCGACATCAAGCCCCAGAACATCCTCTTTGCCGGAGACGGGACGGCGATGCTGACCGACTTCGGCCTGGCCAAGGGCCCGGCCTACACCGTGCTTACAAAACCCGGGCAGGTGATGGGCACGCTCGACTACCTTGCGCCCGAGTTGATCCGCGGGGAGCCGGCGACGCCGCTCACCGACGTCTACGCGCTCGGCTGCCTCGCGTTCGAGTGCGCGACCGGCAAAGCCCCGTTCGCCCACAAGGGCCTCTTCGAGGTCGGTCTCGCCCATCTCGAGGAGCCGCCCCCGAACCCGTCTGCCAACCGGCCCGAGCTCTCGCCGGGGTTCGCGACCGCTCTCCTGTCCGCTCTCGAGAAGGATCCCGCGCACCGTCCCGCGGGCGCCGGGGCCTTTGCGGGCGCGCTCCGGACGCAGGAGGAAGGGAGACCGTGATAACCGCCGTTCTCGTCGTCACGAAGGGGCCACGCGCCGGCCAGAGGCTCGATCTCGAGCGCGAGCTCGTGATCGGCCGCGAGGGCGTCGCGGTCACGATCGAGGATTCCGAGCTCTCGCGCCGTCACGCTGCGGTCAGGCCCGTCGCAGGCGGCTTCGAGGTCGAGGATCTGGCCTCGCTGAACGGGACGTACGTCAACGGTCGGCGCATCGACGCGCCGACCCGCCTGGCCGGCGGAGACTCGATCAAGGTCGGTCAGAGCGTGCTGCAGCTCGAAGCCGAAACCACTCACTCGCCGGCCACGGTTGCGTCGGCGCTTCCCGCCGCTGGGACCGCGACGCCCCCGGCTCGACGTGGCTCAGGCGTGCCGGCGGACCCGTTCGGAACACACGTGGCGCCCGAGGGCATGGGGCGGCGACGCGGCATCGCGAGCAGGCAGCTCGGCCCGTTGCTCGCCTCGTGGGCGGCCGTCGTCGCAACCGCCGTCGCGCTCGCGGTCTACTTCGCGAACCACCCGCACTAGCGCAGGGCGAGATACAGGATCACGGCGAGAGCGGCGAGCACGAAGATCCCGATCGGCGCACCGCGCGCCTTCCCCTTCGTGTGCGTGTCGAGCAGCGGGAGCAACCCGCCGGACCCCCCCTTGTTTTCGAGCGCGTTCGCGGGCACGTAGTCGGGCTCCGACTCCTCCTTGGCAAGCGTGGGCACCGGATGAACCGTCGTCATGCTGGGGCCTTCGGTCGGCAGGGCCCGAAACTGGGTCAGGCTTGCCGGGATCGGCCGGACGTTCGTCATGCCCGCGGCAACCTCGGCGGCCGGCCGGAGCTCGAGGAGCGTCACGCCGACGAGCAGCTGCCCCCCGACCGCGAGATGAGCGGGGTCGTAGATCTGGTCGCCGTCGACGAACGTGCCGTTCCGAGAGTCGAGGTCCTCGACGCGGGCGCCGTCGGCGATGGGCGTGATTCGGACGTGTCGGCGCGAGATGAGCTCGTCCTGGAGCAGCGGCTCGCCGACCACCGGGTCGCGTCCGAGCTCGAGCGGGCCGGCCAGCGCAATGCGCCGTCCTGCCTCGGGGCCTTCGACGATCTCGAGCACGTATTCCGACACTTCTCGGCCCTCCCTCGGCTTGTGCTTCCAGTGGCGCGTTAGCATAGGCCAGGAGGTGGAGACGGCCAAACCCTCCTGTTGCGGATGAGCGACACGCTCGAGCCCGGAGCCCAAGTCGCCAGCTACCGCATTTCGGGCACACTCGGTCGAGGCGGGATGGGCTTCGTGTACGAGGCCGAGCACGCCGTGCTCGGGCGAAAGGCCGCGCTGAAGACGCTCCTGCCCGATCTCACCGAGGACGGCGAGTTCCGTGAGCGCTTCATCGCCGAATCGCAGATGGTGGCCGCGCTCGACCACCCGAGCATCATCCCGATCTACGACGCGGGCGAGGCCGACGGGATCGTCTACATCGCAATGCGCTACGTCGGCGGCGGCGATCTCCGCCAGCTGCTCGATTCAGGGCCCCTGGCGCCGGACCGGGCCGTCACGATCCTCGAGCAGGTCGCCGGAGCGCTCGATGCCGCCCACGCGCACGACCTGGTCCACCGCGACGTCAAGCCGGCGAACGTGCTGCTCGAGTCCGGCGGCCGGGTCTATCTGACCGACTTCGGGATCGCGAAGCGGGCGCGGAGCCAGGGCCTCACCCAGGAAGGCTTCTTCGTCGGAACGCTCGACTACGCGGCGCCGGAGCAGATTCGCGGCGAGTCCGTCGGCGCGCCCGCCGACATCTACGCATTCGGCTGTCTCTTGTTCGAGTGCCTGACCGGGCACAAGCCGTTCGAGCGCGAGACGGACGTCGCGGTCATGCACGCCCACCTCCTCGACCCGCCGCCCTCTGCGCTGGCGGTCCGGCCTGGCCTCCCGCCGGAGCTCGACGCGGTCTTCAACAAGGCCCTCGCGAAGGATGAGGGCGCGCGCTTCGAAGCGTGCCGGGACGTGGTCGAGGCCGCCCGCGCCTGCCTCGGCGGAGAGCTTCTCGTTCCTCCGCCGGGGGCGACGCCCACCGCTCCGACCCCGGCGCTGACGACGACCCTCCCCACCGCGCCCACGCCTTTGATCGGACGCGACACCGAGCTTGCCGCGCTCATCGAGCTCGCCGGCAGGGCCGACGTGCGCCTCGTCACGCTCACCGGCCCGGGTGGCACGGGGAAGACTCGGCTCTCGCTTGCCGCAGCGGCCAAGCTGGGGCCGACGCTCGGCCAGACGTTCTTCGTCGACCTGGCCCCGATCTCCGAGCCCGGCATCGTCGGCTCGGCGATCACGAAGGTGCTCGGTGTGAAGGAGTCGCCGCAGGAGTCGGTCCCGCAGGCGATCGCGCGTCGGCTCGGGAACGCGCCCGCGCTCCTCGTGCTGGACAACTTCGAGCAGGTTCTGCCTGCGGCCGCCCTTGTCCACGAGGTGCTCGCGGCAGCCCCCGCGTTGAAGGTGCTCGTGACGAGCCAGGCCCCGCTGCATCTTCGAGATGAGCACGAGTTCCCGGTTCCGCCGCTCGATCTGCCGGCGGGCGACATGCCACTTGCGGACGTCCCTGCGGTGCAGCTCTTCCTCGATCGGGCGCAGGCCGTGAAGCCGGGCTTTGCGCTCACCGACGAGAACGAGGAAGCGGTCGCCGCGATCTGCCGCCGCCTCGACGGGTTGCCGCTTGCGATCGAGCTTGCGGCGGCTCGCGTGAAGCTGCTGAGCCCGCAAGGGATCCTGGGTCGCCTGGAGAAGCGGCTCGACCTGCTCACCGGTGGCGCCGGCGACCTGCCTGAGCGCCAGCGCACGCTCCGCGACGCGATCGAGTGGAGCTACAACCTGCTGGAGCCACCCGAGCAGGCGCTGCTGGCCCGGCTCGGGGTCTTCGCCGGCGGCTGCACGCTCGAGCTCGCGGATGCCGTGGCCGGCGAGGGCATGGCGTTCGGCGACGCGTTCGAGACGCTCGCGTCGCTCGTCGACAAGAGCCTCGTCCGGCAATGGGACGGCGTCGAGGGCGAGCCTCGGTTCGGGCAGCTCGAGACGATTCGCGAGTACGCCCTCGAGCAGCTCGAGAAGCGGGGCGAGCTCGAAGAGATGCGCCGCCGCCACGCCGAGCGGCTTCTCGAGCTCGTCGAAGCGGCCGAGCCGGAGCTCGCGCGCGAGAACCAGGCCATGTGGCTCGACCGGCTCGACGAGGAGAACGACAACATCCGCGCCGCGTTCGCCTGGGCAACGGGCGCCGGCGACGTCGAGGTGGCGCTTCGGCTCGCGGGTGCGCTCGTTCGCTTCTGGAGTACCCGCGGCCTCATGCGCGAGGGCCGCGCCCGGCTGGCCGAGGCGCTCGCCGCTCCAGGCTCGGTTGCCCCTGCAACGCTTGCAAAGGCACACTTTGCAGCTGGGTACGCGGCCGTGGGCGAGGGGGACTTCCCGCAGGCGCGCGCGGACTTCGAGCTCAGCCTCGAGCACGCGAGAGAGGCATCGAACGAGCGGGCCGAGGGCGCGGCTCTCGCCCAGCTCGCATGGCTCGCAATGGCCGCCGGCGAGGGCGATCGGGCGCGGGAGTTGGCGGAGCAGAGCGCCGAGCTCGCCGGGCGGGCCGGCGACAAGCTGACCGCCTCGGGCGCGGTGACCACGCTCGCCGATCTGGCGGTCGCGGGCGGAGAGCGCGACGACGCGATCGGCCTCTACGAACGCGGTCTCGCACTGAGACGCGCCCTCGGCGATCAGCGTCTTGTCGCGAACTCGCTCGTCGGCCTCGGCCGCGCCGAGCTCCTGAACGACGACTATGCGCGCGCGACGGCGCTGCTCGAAGAGGCGCTCACTCTCGCTCGCCGCGTCAAGGACACATGGGTTGCTTCGGTGGCCCTCGGCAATCTGGGCCGCGTCCTGCTCTGCGCCGAGGGCGACCGAAGCCGCGTGGGCTCCCTGCTCGCCGAGGGCCTACGGCTCGCGCGCGACCGAAACGACCGCCGCCTCTCTGCGGAGTGGGCACAGGCCCTGGCCGCCGCATATGTGCTCAAAGGCCGAGCCGAGGACGCCGGCCGCCTCTGCGCCTGCGCGGAAGCGCTGCGCGAGACCACAGGTGCCGAGCTCTACCCGGCCGAAGCCATGATCCAGGAGCGATTCCTGGCGCCGGTCATCGCCGACGCAGGGTTCGCGGCCGCCCTCGAAACAGCCCGCGCTCTCTCGGCGGACGAGCTGATCGACCTGGCGGTCGCCGCCTCGACCGACCCCGACCCGGGCAGGATCGCCAGCCCCGCCTAGGAGGGTTTGGCGGAAAGTCTGGTGCTTGGCCGCGTGCTTAGTACCATTGGGGACATGGTGAAGCGTCGTCTAGCCGCCGCTCTCGTCTTGGGCCTGCTCGTTACCTGCGTGTCCGTCTGGCAAGGCTCAATGGTCGCCAAGAAGAGACAAGCCAAGGACGAGACCATCGCGTGTGCTTTCCGCAACCATTCGCCGACCCCCACGAGGCCGTTCATCCTGTTCTCCGGCTGGGATTGCGCCATCGGCAGCCAAGAGGTGGCAGGACCAGGCCACTGGTAAGCAGTTCTACTACCAGGAGGGTTTGACGAAATACAGCGCTGTTTCGCCCCTCCTGGCTACCGGCTCACCAACGGCTCTTCCTCTGGCTCCGGGCGAAGCGGGCTCGCTCCTTGCGCGCTTCCGAGCGGAGTCGGTTGTCCTTGCGGATCTCGAGCGCCCGGAGCTCGCGCTGCAGCTTCCGGAAGCTCGCGTAGCGCTCCTGCGAGAGCGTGCCGTCCTCGAGTGCACGGCGCACCTCGCAGCCAGGCTCGTGCTCGTGTGTGCAGTCGGCGAACCGGCAGCCCGCGGCGAGCTCGCTGATCTCCCCGAATGTCGTGTCGAGTACTTCCTCGCCCGCCCAGAGCTGGAGCTCCCGCATCCCGGGTGTGTCGAGGAGGACTGCGCCGGACGGAAGCGGCACGAGCTCGCGATGCGACGTCGTGTGGCGTCCGCGTCCGTCGGAGCGAATCTCTCCGGTCGCGAGGAGCTCCCTCCCGGCGAAGCGGTTGACGAGCGTCGATTTTCCGACACCGGACGAGCCGAGCAGCGCGATCGTGCATCCCAGGGAGAGATACTGGTCGAGGGCCTCGAGGCCGTCGCCGGTGATGGCGCTCACCGCATGTATCGGGACACCCATCCGAACCGGCTCGATTTCCAGCAGCTCTTCGTCGGGGTCGTCCGCGACGTCGCGCTTGTTGACGACGATGACAGGGCTCGCCCCGCTGTCCCAGGCGGCGGTCAGGTAGCGCTCCATGCGCCGGGGATTCAGATCGAAACCGAACGCAGTGACCACGAACACCGTGTCCACGTTCGCGGCGACCACCTGCATCACGGTTCTCTTCAAGGTCTCTTTCCTCGTGAACGCAGTGCGACGCGGCAGCACGGCCTCGATGACGGCTTTCTTCTCGCCGGGGACCGGCCGGACCGCAACCCAGTCGCCGACCGCGGGCAGCTCCTCGTCGGTGAGCTTGCCGGACGGCAGCCCACCCATCGGCCCGAGCTCGGTGAAGAGCTCGCACGGCCCGTGATGACGCGCGGACACGCGCGCCGGAATCAGATTGTCCTGTTGGTACGGCTCGAACGCTTCTGCGAAGAACGCGTCCCAGCCAAGCTCTTCGAGGTTCAAACGAACTCCTTTGGCAGTAGAAAAACGACTGAGCACCCGGAACGGGCGCGAGCGATGAGCCTCAGGAGCGCTGGTGCTGGCTAGCGCGCGCGACCGGAGGCCCGGGTAACGGAAAACGCAGTCATCGACGGCCTCCTTTCGTCGCGGAACGCCCTAAGGGTACGCGACGAATCGGCGGAGGGCAATTCGGGCTACGCGCGAAGCGTGACTTCCAGCGCCGTTCCGTGGCCCGGCGTCGAGCGCAGCGAGAAGACGCCACCGATCGCAGCGGCTCGGTCTCGCAGGTTCTTGAGGCCCTGGCCCGCCGGATCCGTGTCGCCGTCGAAACCGGCGCCGTCGTCCCTGACGAGCACCTTGCGTTCGGTCCCCGTCTGTCCGATCAGGACCCACGCGCGGCCCGCGCCGGCGTGCTTCCGCACGTTCGCGAGACCCTCCTGGACGATTCGGAAGACCTCGATCTGCTCGTCGGGTGCGAGCGAGAGCCCGGGATCGACCTCGAGTTCCACGTCGAGCTGGCCGTCGGCCGTGAGGACGTCGACGTAGCGCCGAAGGGCAGAGTCGAAGGGAGCGTTGCCGCTCGCCGACGAGAGGGCCAGGATCGCGAATCGTGCCTCCTGCTGGGCCATCGCCGCTGCCGTCTTGATCTGCCGGACGCTGCCCTCGGGGGCGTTTCCGGCCTCGAGCATGCTCGCGTGCGTCGAGATCGTGAACAGGTACTGGGCGAGACCGTCGTGAATCTCGCGGGCGACACGTGCCCGCTCCTCGGCAACGGCGCGCCCGAACTCGGCGAACCGAATAGCGCGCCACACGCCGGCGAGCAGGACGCCGTAGGACGTGAGCCGCAGGAAGTCGCCCTGTGAGACGAATGCGCTCGAGGCCGCCGGAGTGAACACGTAGTGCAGCTCGGCGAAGAGCGAGAGGCTTGCCGCAAGTCCCAGCCAGCGGTAGAGGTCGTCTCCGTAGTTCCGGAAGCGAAGGCCGAACCCGACGAGCGCGACGAGGCTGAAGAAAGCCTGGAGGGCAAGGGCGACCATGAGGAGCACCGGCTGGTCGTCGCCATAGACGAATCTCGGCAAGTCGACGGAGAGCGCCCGCGTGAGCAGCCAGATCGCGATCGTGACACCGGCGAGAGCCAGGGCCGACCAGCGCAAGGCCTGCTTACGCGCGAGGATCCTTCCCCGCGTGAACGGCGCTGCCGCAATCAGGCACGTGGCGAGTAGCTTCCCGGCGACACCGGCCCAGGCTTCGTTCTTGCCGACCGTCCCGCCGCCGAAGACCGGGGCTACGGCGAAGGCCATCGTCGAGGCGGCGGCAACGAAGAACCCGCCGCAGAGGAGGAAGTCGAGTCTCCGCCCCTCGACCGAGAAGCGAATCCCCGCCAGCACAGCGACGATTGCGGCGGCGAGCGTGACTGCCGTGTCGAGCACGAGGCGGAGCTGAGGCAGCTCATACGTGTCACGAAGCGACGGATACGTCACGAAGAGGGCAAGTGAGGCCCCGAGCAGGCTCAGTAGAAGGACCTCGCCCCAGAGCCACGCCTGATAGGCGTCCTTTTGTTCGGCCCGCATGCCCTCCTAATCGGCAGGAAAGGGCGTTCCGCTTAGACAAGTGCCCTTCAACCTTCGCGACGCCGCAGCCGATAAGCGATTCGTGGCACCGCGAATCCTGATCGTCGACGACCATCCGCTGACGCGAGATGCGCTGGCAACCCTGCTCGGACAGAACGGCTTCGAAGTCATCGGCCAGGCCGGCGACGGCAACGAGGCGATCGAGTCCACCAGGGAGCTCCAGCCCGACCTCGTGCTGCTCGACCTCTCGATGCCCGAGCTCGACGGCCTCGAGGCGCTGCCTCGCCTACGCGAAGCGGCGCACGGCTGCGAGGTCGTCGTGCTGACGGCCTCGGGAACCGAGGACAATCTGCTCGCCGCGATCCGCGGCGGGGCCGCGGGCTATCTGCTGAAGACGGAGTCGCCGGAGCGAATCGTCGAGTTCCTGAACGGCGTCGCCGAGGGTGAGGCCGCCCTCTCCGGGGCAATCGCGCGCCGCCTCCTCGAGCAGGTCCGGGAGGGCAGCGCGCACGCCGGCGTGCCCGATTCGATCGCACAAGCCGTCTCTGCTCGCGAGCTCGAGGTTCTCCTGCTGCTCGACGATCACCTGGGCACCGACGAGATCGCGAAGCGGCTGTTCATCTCCGAGCACACCGTTCGCTCTCATGTGAAGAGCCTGCTCCGGAAGCTCGCCGTGTCCTCGCGTCGTGAGGCGCTCGAGGCACTTGCTCACGCCCGCGCGGCCTGAGATTCACCCAGCGTGGGGGATCCCGAATCACCCACCGTGGGGGATCCGTGGACGATGCGCTTCCGGCCCTGCGGCCCGATACTTCGACTATCAAGCTCCTCTCTTCCCTCTTGCGGCGGGATGAGGACTCGGTGGCTCTTTCCTCTCTCCTCGACCGGCCCCTTCGAAGGGCCGGTCGCCGTTTATGAGAAACCCTCGAGGGCGGCTGCGACCAGGCGCGGAAGCGTGCTCAGGTTGTAGCCCCCTTCGAGAACAGCAGCGGCTCGAGGTGCGAGAGCGGCGCTCCGGCGCGCGAGCTCGCGGAAGCCGTCGTCGGTGACGTTCATGTTCGCGAGCGGATCGTCCCGGTGGGCATCGAAGCCGGCCGAGACGAGCACGAGCTCGGGCTCGAAGGCACGCACCGCCGGCTCGACGACCTCGTCGAAGGCGCGCTCGTACTCGTCGTCGCCGGACCCCGCAGGAAGCGGGACGTTGAGCGTCGTCTCGGCCTGCTCGCCCGGACCGCCCGTGCCCGGGTAGAACGGCCATTCGTGCAGCGAGACGAAGAAGACGGACGGGTCGTCCCAGAAGATCGCCTGCGTCCCGTTTCCGTGGTGGACGTCCCAATCGACGATCGCGATCCGTCGGATGCCGTGCACTGCCTGCGCATGGCGGGCCGCGATCGCCACGTTGTTGAAGATGCAGAAGCCCATCGCGGCGTCGGGAAGGGCGTGATGGCCGGGCGGGCGGACGAGCGCGAAGGCGCCTTGATCGGCCGCCGAGATCGCCGCTCCCGCGGCAAGAAGCGCTGCGTCAGACGTCGTTTCTGAGGCGATCGTGTCACCGTCGAGCCAGGTGGGCTCGTGGACCGCTCGGATCCGCGAGACGTACTCCGGCGTGTGGCAGCGCTCGATATCGATCGCTGACGCAGGGCTACCTGCGTGGCTCCAGCCTTCGATCGAGTCGAGCAGCACCTCGAGCCGGCGCGGAGTGTCCGGATGATGGCCGGTCGGGTGGAGCTGAACGAGCTCGGGGTGAGTTAGGACCCTGATGGCTAGTGCCCCGCGCGGGCCGACAAACGCTCGGCCATCTGGCCCATGCCCCAGCTACTGAGAAGAGAAGACGCCTCCGCCCACAGGGGGGACTGATCTTCGAGGGGAGGGAGAGGGGCGGAGGCGTCTAGCGCGGCTATTCGCCGGTAGAGGCGAAGTTCCTCCGCGATCGGCGCGAAGCGCCCGGCCGCGAGCGCGCCCTCGAGCGAGCCGTGCTCCCGAAGGATCTGGGCGGCACCCTTCGGGCCGACGCCCGGAGCTCCCGGCAGCTTGTCGGACGGGTCGCCCCGGAGCGCGATGAAGTCGGGCACCTGCTCGGGCTCGACGCCGTAGCGCTCACGCACTTCCGCTGGCCCGACCCGTGCGAGCTCGCTGACGCCTCGGGTCGGCATCAGCAGCGTCACGCGGTCGGACGCAAGCTGGAAGATGTCGCGGTCGGAGGTAACGACGAGCACGGG
>JBGOSR010000009.1:0-23072 GCA_041476065.1 Gaiellaceae bacterium | reverse complement strand
AGCCACGGCGCCCTCTGCGTGAGACCTGACGCCCGCGCCGTCGTGATCGGCGGCGGCGTGGGCGGCACGGCTGTCCTCTACTGGCTCGCCCGGCTCGGCTGGGACGACGTCGTCCTCGTCGAGCGCGCCGACCTGACGAGCGGCTCGACGTTCCATTCGGCAGGGCTCGTCGGCCAGCTGCGCGGCTCGCTGAGCCTGACGAAGATGATGATGGCCTCCGTCGACCTCTACCGGTCGCTCGAGGACGAGGTCGAGCTCGAGACCGGCTGGCACGAGGTCGGCTCGCTGCGCCTCGCGTCCTCGGCGGAGCGGATGGAGGAGCTCGCGCGGCAGGCAGGCTGGGCGCAGACGTTCGGACTGCCGCTCGACCTGATCTCGGCGGAGGAAGCGCAGCGACTCTTCCCGCCCATGTCGACCGACGGAGTCCTCGGCGCGGCGCATTTGCCCACCGACGGCTACATCGATCCGAGCCAGCTCACGTTCGCCCTCGCCAAGGGGGCCCGTCGCCGAGGCGCCGAGATCAACACGAACACGCGCGTGACCGGGATCGGCGTCGAGCGTGGCCGCGTGACGGGCGTCGAGACTGACAAAGGGTCGATCGCGACGGAGGTCGTCGTCAACGCCGGCGGGATGTTCGCGGACGAGATCGGTGCCCTGGCGGGCGTGATCGTTCCGACGATCCCGATGGCGCACGAGTACCTGATCACCCGCCCGAGCGGGCTGCCGCTCGATCTGCCGACGATGCGCGACCCCTCGCTCCTCGTCTACTTTCGCGGCGAGTCGGGCGGCCTCGTCATGGGCGGGTACGAGCGCAATCCGGCGCCCTGGGGCCTCGACGGCATCCCCGCGGACTTCAACGGCAAGCTCCTGGCCGAGGACTGGGACCGCTTCGAGGAGCTGATGGGAAACGCGATCGTGCGCGTCCCCGAGCTGGCCGAAGCCGAGGTCGTCCGGCTCATCAACGGGCCCGAGGCCTTCACGCCGGACGGCGAGTTTATCCTGGGCCCGTCCGACGTTCGCGGCTTCTGGATCGCAGCCGGCTTCTGCGCGCACGGGCTCGCAGGTGCAGGCGGCATGGGCAAGCTCGTCGCGGAATGGATCGTCGAAGGCCTGCCGAGCCTCGACACATGGGAGATGGACTCGCGCCGCTTCGGCGGGGACTACGCGAACCGGGAGTACACGCTCGCCCGCACGCTTGAGATCTACTCCACGTACTACGACGTCAAGTACCCGGGGCACGAGCGGCAAGCGGGCCGCCCGCTGCGACTCTCGCCGACCTACCCTCGGCTACAGGAGCTCGGCGCCGCTTTCGGCGAGAAGTCCGGGTGGGAGCGGCCGAACTGGTTCGAGCCGAACGCGGCCGCCGGAGACGAATCGCTTCGTCCGGGCGGCTGGGCAGGTCGGCTTTGGTCGCCCGCGGTCGGCGCAGAGCACCGGGCAACCCGCGAGACGGCCGCGCTCTTCGACGAGACGTCCTTCGCCAAGATCGAAGTCTCGGGAGCAGGCGCGGCCGACTTCCTCGAACAGCTGTGCGACAACCGGGTCGCCCGAGACGTGGGCGCGATCACGTACACGCAGATGCTGAACGAGCGAGGCGGGATCGAATGCGACTTCACGGTCACGCGGCTCGCCGAGGACTGCTTCCGCATCGTCACCGGCACCGCCTTCGGCCGCCACGACCTGGCCTGGATCCGCTCGCACGCCCCCGAGGACGGTTCGGTGGCCGTCGAAGACGTTACGTCTCAACTTGCCTGCCTCGGCCTCTGGGGACCGAGAGCGCGCGACATCCTCCAGCCGCTTGCGACCGAGAGCCTGGCCAACGAAGACTTCAAGTACATGCGTGCGGGTGAGCTCGCGATCGGCTCCGTTCCGTGCCTCGCGCTGCGGGTCACGTATGTCGGCGAGCTCGGCTGGGAGCTCTACTGCCCGATGGAGCGGGGCCTGGAGCTCTGGGACGCGATCTGGGAAGCCGGGCAGGGGCACGGTCTCGTGGCCGGCGGCTACAAGGCGATCGACTCGTGCCGGCTCGAGAAGGGCTACCGGGTCTGGGGCTCGGACATCACACCCGAGGACACGCCCTACGAGGCGGGCCTCGGCTTCGCGGTCAAGCTCGACAAGGAAGACTTCATCGGGCGCGAGGCGCTGGCCGCGGCCGAGGGCCGGCTCGAGCGCAAGCTCGTCTGTCTCGTCCTCAGCGATCCCCGCTCGGTCGCGCTCGGCTCCGAGCCGGTGCGGGTCGACGGGCGAGTCGTAGGTCGAGTCACGAGCGGCGGATACGGCTACACGGTCGAGCGCTCGATCGCCTACGCCTACCTTCCTACGGCCGTGGCCGAGGTCGGCAGGCCAGTGGAGGTCGAGATCTTCGGCACCGTCGTCGCGGGCAAAGTGGCGACCGAGCCCCTCTACGACCCCGAGGGCACAGCAGTCCGTGCTTGACAGCCGACCCGCAAGAGGGAGTAAATAGCGCGTTCCCCGGCGAAAGGAAGGCGCATGAGCACAGCAGAAGGCGGAGCCGACTACCTGGACGACCGACAGCAGTTACACAAGCTCGGCTATGCGCAGGAGCTCTACAGGTCGATGGGTGGGTTCCAGAACTTCGCGATCTCATTCACGATCATCTCGATCCTCGCGGGGTGCCTGACCTCGTACGCAATCGGGTTCAACCAGGGCGGGCCGGTAGCAATCACCTGGGGCTGGTTGATCGTTGGCCTTGCCTGCACGTTCGTCGCGCTCGCTCTGGGCGAGATCGCGTCTACGTACCCAACGGCCGGCGGTCTCTACTTCTGGGCCTCGAAGCTGGGAAGCCCGGCCTGGGGCTGGTTCACGGGCTGGTTCAACCTGATCGGCCAGATCGCGGTCACGGCTGCGATCGGCTTCGGATGCGCCATCTTCATGACCTCGCTCCTGAACCTGCTCTTCAGCTACCCGAACAACTACCACTGGATCTACTTCACCTACGGCCTGATCATGCTCGGCGCCGGATTGATCAACATGTTCAAGGTGTCGATCACGGCGGCGATGAACGCCTTCTCAGCCTGGTGGCACATGGTCGGTGTCCTAGTGATCGTCGTGATCCTTGCCGTCGTGCCCGACCACCACCAGTCGTTCGGCTATGTCTTCGGTCAGACCGTCAACAACACCGGCTTCGGCGGCACGACGACTGGCGGTTTCATCTACTTCTACGTCTTCCTCACCGGTCTGCTGCTGGCCCAGTACACGATCACCGGCTACGACGCTTCTGCGCACATGAGCGAGGAGACGCGCAGCGCGTCGAGAGGCGCAGCCTGGGGGATGGTCATGTCGGTGGTCGTCTCGGTGATCTTCGGCTTCATCCTGCTCGTCGCCGTCACCTTCGCAATCCCGGCCAAGGGGCCCTCGGATACGTCTGCCTTCATCGTGCAGCACATCTGGCAGGACTCGATGAGCAACAAATGGGCCGAGTTCCTGATCTTCATAGCGGTGGTTGCGCAGGTCTTCTGCACGATCGCATCCGTGACGTCGGCCTCGCGAATGATGTTCGCGTTCTCGCGGGACGGCGCGGTGCCCGGCCACCAGCTGTGGCGGCGCGTCTCGAAGATCGACCGGATCCCGATCTACACGGTCTGGGCGATCTGTGTCGTCGCGTTTCTCACGCCGCTCCCGGCACTTTGGTGGGGGTACGTCGGCTATGCGGCCTCGACGGCGGTGGCCGTGATCGGGCTCTACATCGCGTTCGTATTGCCGATCATCCTGCGGCTCCGCGCCGGGGAGTCATTCGAGCGCGGCGCGTGGCATCTCGGCCGGCATTACAAGTGGATCGACTCGGTCGCGATCGTCTGGATCGTCTTCATCTGCGCCGTGTTCATGCTTCCGACATTCCAGGGCGGGATCCCGTTCAGGTCGAACTTCGACTGGCTCATCTTCAACTACACGCCTCTGCCGGTCTTCGGAGCCTTCATCCTTTTCGGCGGCTGGTATCTCCTGTCCGCTCACAAGTGGTTCAAAGGCCCGATCCGTCAGGGCGACGAGGCGGAGCTCGACCGCATCGAGAGGGAGTACGAGGGCCCGGGGGCGGCACCCGCTCCCAGTGCCAGCGCGTAGAACGTGACGTCACTGAAGGATCCCGAGGGCGCGGAAATCCGCGCCCTCGGCGCGCTGGTCGACTTTCGGGGCAGGCGCGTGCTCGAGATCGGGTGCGGCGACGGCCGCATGACCTGGCTCTACGCGGGCGACGCGAAAGCCGTTCTCGCTGTGGACGAGGACGAAGACTCGATCCAGGAAGCCCGGGCCACGCTGGCTCCCCCGCTCTCCGACCGCGTCGAGTTCCGCGTTGCGAGCGCGGAATCGCTGGAGGTGCCACGCCAGAGGTTCGACATCGCGTTCCTCAGCTGGAGCTTGTGATGAATCGCCGTCGAGGGCGTCGTGAACGCCCTGCGCAAGATCCATAGGGCGCTCATCCCGGGCGGGCTGCTGATGGACATGCATCCGATTCCGCCCTCGGCGCGGGCCGAGATCGGCGGTAAGAGCCTCGGCGAGTTCGACGACGCCGAGTTCATGAAGATCGTCTCGGCGACCGAGGCACCGCTTGCCGACGGGTCCTTGTTCGAGCTCGAGACGGAGGTCGAGTTCGACTGGCTCCAGCGCTACGGGAGCGCCGAGGAGCTGATCGAGGACGCGTCGAGCTGGGAGGGGTGCAGCATGCCGGCCGCGCTCCAGGCGCGCGTGCGCGAGGCCGAGCCGCCGCTCGACATCTGGGAGCATGTCGTGCTACGCCGGTTCCGCGCCGTCCAAACGGAACATGACCCGGTGCCAGGCACCGGGACCTGTCCGATCTAGCCGAAGCCCAGGATGAACTTGGCGTCTTCGGACATCAGCTCCGGCGTCCAGACCGGATCCCACGTCAGCTCGACCTCGACTTCCTCGACGCCGGGCACAGCGGCGGCGGCGTCGTGGATTCCCTCCTGGATCATCGGGCCCGCGGGGCAACCCATCGACGTGAGGCTGTGAATGACCTTTACATTCGCCCCCTCGACCTGGACCTCGTAGACGAGGCCGAGATCGACCACGTCCATTCCGAGCTCCGGATCCTCAACGCCTTTCAGGGCTTCTGTGACTTCCTCTTTCGTCGGCACGAGAGAGAGTCTAGATCCCAGCCCTCTAGTCCGGTGCCAGACTTCAGTCTGGCTCCGGCGCGCCTACAACAGCCGGACTTCCTCGCGGCGCTCGCGGGCGAAGAAGTGAGTCCCGTCGATGAAACGAACCCAGTTGCAGCGTGTGCACATGACAAGCGAGTGCGTCCGCGCGCTGTCTGCCCCGTAGCGCACGCCGCGCAGCAGATCGCCGTTCGATACGCCTGTGGCGGCGACGATCACCTCGGTCGGGGCAAGATCGTCGATCGAGAACACCTGCTCCATGTCCGTGATGCCCTGCTCCTGAGCGCGCTCGATCTCGCCGCGAGTGTTCGGCCAGAGCTGGGCCTGCATCTCGCCGCCGAGGCAGCGGAGAGCCGCAGCCGTCAGCACCGCCTGGCGGGTTCCGCCGATCCCGATTGCCAAATGGTCGTTCGTTCCTCGGATCGCTGCGGAGATCGAGGCAGTCACGTCACCGTCCTGAATCAGCTTGATGCGCGCGCCTGCGACGCGGATCTCCTCGATCAGATCGTGGTGACGCGGCCGGTCGAGGACGATCGTCGTCACGTCGGCGACCCGGCGGCCGAAGGCTGCCGCGATCGCCTCGATGTTCTCGGCGACCGGCCGCTTGAGATCGATCTTGCCGCGTGCGACGGGGCCGACTGCCATCTTCCGCATGTACATGTCCGGCAAGGTTGGGAAAGCGCCGCTCGGGCCGGCGGCGATCATCGACATCGCGCCGCTCCCGCCGCGCGCGACGATCCCCGCGCCTTCGAGCGGGTCGAGGGCGAGATCGACCGCGTCGCCGCCCGCTCCGATCCGCGCCCCGGCGCCGAGCTGTTCCGCGTCGGCCGACGCGCCGATGACGATGTGCCCGTCGATCGGCAGCTCTTCCAGCGCGCCCTGCATCCCGGAGCACGCCGCTTCCTGCGCACCGTCCTGGTCGGCGCGCCCGAGCCAACGAGCGCTGGCGAGGGCGGAGCGCTCCGTCACGCGGGCATAGCTCTCGCAGAGGCAGGGGCGCGCGGCCTCGGTCGCGGCCTCGGTCTCGACCCCAACTCGGGCGAGCTCGGTCATCCGACCTTCTGCAGCCTGTCCGCTGCGGTCAGCACTAGCTCCATCACGGCCTGAGTCGCCCCTTCCCGGTCGTTGTTCACAATCACGGGCACTCCGTCCTTGTCCGCCCGCTCGACGATGTAGTCCTGGAGGTAGCGGATGTCGGACAGGTGCTCGAGATACCGATCGAGCGGCCGTAGCCCGTCGGATGCGAGGTCGCGGATCCAGAAGTGACCTGCATGGGCCTCTTCGCTCTCGATCGCGAGCACGCACTGGACGACGAGCGCGTCCTTGATCGGCGCGAGCATCCCGGGCACGAGGTGGACACCCTCGAGCACCGTCGACCAGCCCTCGGCGAGCGAGCGGTCGATGGCCGCGTCCACGCCGACGAGAACATTCCGCGTCTGGTCGAGGAACCCGTGCAGGAGCGGGTCGACCTCCTCCTCCTCGGCACTGCGCAGGCTGCTCCCCGCCTCGAAGCTCGAATGGTGGATCGAAGGCATGAACGCCGGGCTGAAGAACGCGCGCAGTGTCTGCCGGACGAAGTCCGTCGACGTGACGCGGGTGATGCCGAGCCTGTAGGCGACCTCCGTGGCGACCGTCGACTTGCCCGTGCCGGTCGCCCCGCCGATCAGGACGATGATCGGGAGGTCGAGCTCCTCGAGGTCACGGTACCGGCGGAGGCGACCCGCTGCCTTCTCGCCCTCTCCGTTCCCGAGCACCTCGACGGCGAGGTCCTGCATCCGGTCGAGCTCGACGGTGTCGGTCTTGCGCTCGAGAAGATCCTTCTCGATCCTGCGCGCGAGCTCGTACGCCCGGACAGCCGAGACCACGACGCGCATGAGCGCACGAGCCATCAGACCCTTCGAATAGGGCTCATCCCCGCCGAGAGGAAGCGGATCGGTGCGCCGCCGCTGGGTCATCCGGCGACCGGCTGGCCCGTGACGGCCTCGGCGAGAGACTGGAACACCGCATCGAGATCCGGCTCGCCCGGGAGCGGCAGGACCTGGTTGTCGACGAAGACGCATTCGACGCCGCGCTCGGCCGCAGCCGCCGCGACGACGTCGATCGCAGCCGCTTTGATCTCGATCAGGAAGACATCGGCGTGGATGCCCTTCAGCTCATCCCCGAGGGCCTTGCGATCGGCGAGGTTTCCCGAGATGTGGACAACGTCGACATCGTGCTCGCGGCGCAGGTGATCGGCGAGGCGGCTGTGGGCCGATCGCGGGGCCGTGGTGAAGAGCGCGACTCGCCTGCCCGTTACGGGCGTCGCCGGGCGCGGTCGCATCACGGTCGCGACGACCGGAAGGTCTTTGACGGCTCTGATCGCGTCACGTGCGTCCGTCGGAGAGCCGTCCTCCGCATTCGTCAGCACGACGAGGTCGGAGACGAGGATCCGGTACGCGTTCAGGTATCCGGTCAGCAGCTCGAGGTCGGTCGACGCGTCTGCCACGAGAACCCGCCTGTCGGTGGCGATGGGAGGCATCGCCGCGCCGCTGCCCTCGAAGAGGACGAGATCGGCTCCACGCTCGACGGCAAGCCGAGCTCCTTCCGAGACGTTGGAGATCGCGACCGCTCCGGCCAGGCCCCCGCCGGCTCGCCGGCAGCCGATCGTGTCCACACCCGCGAGCGCCGCGTCCTCGAGGTAGTCCGACGCCGCATGGTGCCCTGCGCCCGCGAGCTCGAGGAGCCGGTCGAGTGACGTGCCCGCCTCCGCGATCGCCGGCTCGGCAGGGCCGCCGCGACCCATGGCGACGACGAGCACCCGCCGGTCGCGCGCAAGGAGCCGCGCCGCGTGGCTCGAGACGGCGGTCTTTCCGACCCGCTTGCCCGTCCCGACGACGCCGATCGACGGCAGCTCGAACGGCTCGAGTACAGGCACGTCGAAGCGGAAGTCCGGCCCGACGTACGGAACGCCGCAGGCGAGTGCGAGGCTCGCAAAGCGGAAGCGCTCGCGCGGGCCGAGGACGGGCTCGTCGGACAGGTCGACGATCACGTCGGGCTCGAGCTCGGCGATCGCCGACTCGAGATCGTCCACGAGCGGGACGCCGTAGTCCTCGCCGCCCAGGAGCTTCTCGGTCCCTCCCACGAAGAACGCGCCCACGAAGTCGTAGGGCAGCTCTACGAGGGCGTCTCGCACGACCGGGGCGTAGTGCTCGCCGTCGATGAGGGCGATCGCCCGTGTCACCGCGTCGTCACCTCGCCCTCGATGCGCGCGGTGTACTTCTCGAACGCGAGGGTGTCGGTCGAGAACTGGATGATCTTCTCCTGCCCGTGGAACGGGTACTTGCGCCAGACGTCGACGTGGGTCCCGGTGACCTCCACGATGTTGTAACAGGGCCTCGTGTTGCCGCGCAGGCGCATGGACGAGACGGTTCCGGTGTTGACGACGAAGAGGTCCTCGAGCCGCCACGCGTACGGGACGTGCTTGTGGCCGGAGAGGACGAGGTCGACCCCCGCGCGCTGCAGGCACTCGATCGCGTCGCCTGCGTCGTAGACGACGTTCCGCTCGCGGCCGGTCCCCGGGACCGGCAGCAGATGGTGGTGGAGCACGAAGATCCGCAGGTCGGCGGGCGGCTTGAACTGCTCTTCGATCCAGCGGTAGCGCCCCCGGCCGATCTGCCCGTGGTCGAGGTCCGGCTCGGTCGAATCGACTGCGACGACGGTGACGCCGTCCACGTGGAGGACCGAGTTTCGGTCACCGAACAGTTGCTCGAAGTGCACATAGCCGACGTTCCGAGAGTCGTGGTTTCCCGGCACCACAACCAGCGATTCGCACTCGATTCGGTCGAGATAGGCCTTCGCCTGGGCGAACTCCTGCTTGAACCCGAATGTCGTCAGGTCGCCGGTGCAGATGACGAGGTCGGGGCCGAGATCGTTGATCTCGCCGATCGCGCGCTCGATCAGGCTCGGCACGAAATGCGGCCCACCACAGTGGATATCCGAGATGTGTGCGATCTGGAAGACGCGATCAGCCGCCGGCATGATCGAAGTGTACGCTCGACCCGGGGCGCGGGGCCTATCCGAAGCCGTTGCTATCCTGGTTGCAGATGGCCTCAGAAGTGCCTGATTTCCAGGCATATTGCGGGCGGGGGGTGCCGCGCTTCGCAAACGACGTCGAACTCGAGTGCGCAAAGCTGCTCGACTACTACCGCGTGCCCTGGGACTACGAGCCGACGACGTTCGTCTTGGAGCGGGCCGCGGACGGGACAGTCGTCGAAGCGTTCAAGCCGGACTTCTACCTCCCGGAACAGGATCTCTACGTCGAGGTGACGGTGATGAAGCAGTCCCTCGTGACGCGGAAGAACCGGAAGCTGCGCAAGCTTCGGCAGCTCCACCCGGAGATCCGGGTCAAGCTCTTCTACAAGCGCGACATCCAGCGCCTGGCCGAGCGATACAGGCTCAACCTGGCGTCGTAGGCGGCTTGCTCGATTGGCATCGACCGGGCAGGTCAGAGGAACACCGGGCACACCGCGGCGTCCTGAGGCGGCATCGCACGCGATGCCTCGGCCCATAGAGATCGACGACCGCATCGGGGAGGTCTATCTCTCGGCGGAGGAGATCCGGGCGCGCGTGGCCGAGCTCGGCGCAGAGATCGCGCGCGACTACGCGGGCCGTGAGCCGGTGCTCGTCGCCTCCCTGAAGACGAGCGTCTTCTTCCTCGCAGATCTTTCCCGGGCGATCCCGATCCCGCATGCGATCGACTTCATCGCGCTCGCCGGCTACAGCGGGAGGACGCCCAGGTCGGGCGTTCGGTTGCTCAAGGACCTCGACGTGACGATCGAAGGCCGCGACGTCCTGCTCGTCGAAGACGTCGTCGACACGGGACTGACGCTGAACTACGTGTGCCGCACCTTCGCCCTGCGCGAGCCCGCGTCTCTGGTCGCCGTCACCTTCCTCGACCGCCCCTACCGGCGGCTCGTTGACGATCTACCCGTGCGCTACGTCGGGTTCACGGTCCCCGACGAGTTCTTCGTCGGCTACGGCTTCGACCTCGACGAGGCCTACCGCCACCTCCCGGACCTGCACCTGGCCGAAGGCGCTTCCTAGCATCCGAAAACCGCACGGGTTTGTCCGGAATGGGACTTGCCGACGTTCCGGGCGCCGCAGCAACCGGTCGCCGCCGGAGCCGGGCTCAGCCCGGCGGGAGGCCTACATCCAATGACAGCGTGTGAACTGCACCCGCAGCCACCGGCCCACTACAGCTTTCTCCCGCGCCTCCGGCAGCAAGGAGGGGGCCCGTGGGGAACCAGGGGTTCCCCCATGCTCTTAGAGATAACCGAGCGGGTCGACCGGGTTTCCGTTGATGCGCACCTCGAAGTGGAGGTGCGGGCCGAAGCAGTGGCCCGTGCAGCCCACGTAGCCGATCACCTGGCCCTGCGAGACGCTCCCGCCGCCGACGGCGATGCTCGACTGATGCGCGTAGCCCGTCGAGAGCCCTCCGCCGTGGTCGATGATCACGAAGTTGCCGTAGCCGCCCATCCAGCCCGCGAAGATGACCGTACCGCTCGCGGCCGCGTGGATCGGAGTGCCGTACCCGACGGCGATGTCGATGCCGGCGTGCAACCGGCCCCAGCGCATCCCGAACGGGCTCACGACCGGGCCGTTGACGGGCCAGATGAGGCCGCTGGCCGACGGCGTCGAGTCGTAGCTCGACGAGCCGGCTGCCTGGATCTGGGCGCTCACCTGCCCGTAGGACGCCTGGAGCCCGGCCGCCTCGTTCAGGTACTCGGCCTTGCTCTGCTGGACCGACGCGAGTTGCTTCTTCTTGTGGCCTCTCGCCGCCGAGAGGCCCTTCTCGCTGATCAGGAGCCGCTCCTTCTCGCTCCGCACCTGCGCGGTGCGGACGGCGATCGTCCGCGTCACCGTCGCGACCTTGTCCCGGGTGACCCTCGTCCTCTCGCGCGCGCCGTGCATGAGAACCTTCGCGCTGTTCACCTGGGTCGTGATGCGGGCATCCTGGGACCCGAGGTCTCGCACGTAGGTGATCTGGTCGAGGAAATCGCTCAGGCTCTGGGTCGAGAGCAGGACATCGAGCGTCGTCGGGTCACTCGACTCGTAGAGCTGGATCAGCCGGCGGTTGAGCCTCCCGACAGAGACCGCGTACTGGCGCTTGAGGAAGTCGAGCTGCTCGGTCTGGAGGCGGAAGAGCCTCGCGATCCTGTCGAGCTTCGCCTGCTGGAGAGCGAGATCGCGCTCGAGGGTGGTGAGGCGGGCGGACACCCCGCCGACCTGCTGCTCCAGGGTGCGGATGCGGACTTCGATCGAGCCGATCTGCGACGAGAGCTGCGACTCCTGGGCCTGCGCCGCTGCGATCTTCGCCTGCAGCGAGGAGAGACGGTCGGCCGACGAACCGGCGCGCGCCTGCGTGCTGAGCGCCGCCGGGAGGGCGACGATGAGCGAGAGAAGAAGGGCTAGGGCTAGCCGTCGAGCCATCAGATAGCGGGTTCGGGGCAGGGACAGACGTCCCTGCCTGCCGGAAAAGTTGCTGCATTCTAGCGATTCCTGCGGACGGGCTCTAGCGCGCGCCGAGGCTCAGCCCCTCGGTTTCCTGACGTGCCGCTGGGCCTGCGTAGGCCGGGGGGACAGTGTTAGGCCACACGGCCCGCCGGCTGGAGCGGGTCCAGCGGCGCGAGGCGTGCCGGGAGCGCGGCTCCGCCGCACGGGAGGGCTCGCCGGTCAGGGAAGCGAGTCGGTGGTTTTCGAGTCGGTGCCCTCTCGCCCTCGGTTTCCTGACGTGTCGCTGCGAGCCCGTAAGCGAGCGGGACAGTGTTAGGCCACACGGCCCGCTCACTGGAGGGTGCGCAGCGGCGCGAGGCGGCGGCGGAGCCCGGCTTGGCCGGGCGGGAGCCGACGCCGGTCAGGGAAGCGAGCGGGCTCTACTCCGGGCTCGGCTCCGGAATCGTCGGCTGTTGCGGCCGGTCGCCCTCGTCGGGCGGCGGGAACGGTTCTGGGATGCGCGCCGGCTCCGGCGGCTGCCCTTCGTCGGGCGGCGGGAACGGCTCCGGCACCGTCGCGGGCTCTGGGACCGTGCCGGGCACCTCCTCCCCGCCGGGAGGGATCTCGGTCGGCCGAACCCGGAGCTGGGCGCGCCCGATCCGCTCCTGCGCCTGCATCGCCACGTCAGACATCTGCGTCTCCTTCTCCTTGACCAGGTCGTCGAGGCTTTCTATCTGCGTCTTCAGCTCCTTCGTGGCCGATCGGTTTCCTTCGTACACGGCCTCGCCGAGCTCGCGAAGGCGCGCGCCCCTCTCCGCAACCACCTCGCCGACCTCGCGCCGGAGTCGCCCGAGCTCGATCCTGGCGCTGCTCTGAGCCGTGACCGTCTCAACGACTGCCCCCGCCCGAGCACGACTGGACCCAAGCCCGGCGGGCGAACCGCGTCCGACCCCCGAAGTCTCGTTCGGAAGACGTCGCACCTGCGAGGAGAAGCCGGTGAGCATGAAGATTGCGAGCCCGAGGAGGATCAGGCCCCAGGGCCAGCGCCCGGTCGCGAAGAGGACGATCGCAACGACGAGCGCCCCGGCGCCGAGAACGAGCAGGATCGTGGAGAGCGGGACACCGAAGAAGCGCCACTGCGCAACCTGTGGCTCGACTGGCACCGGCCCGGTCTCATTCGGCGGCAGCCCCTGCACCGCCGTCTCGCCGGACGAAGCGTCCGTCCGGGCGCCGCACTCGGGGCAGAAACGGGCCTTCGCCGGTAGCTCGGCGCCGCAACTCGTGCATTCAGCCCCTGGCACGAACTCGCTCCTCGCTCGACTCGGCGCGAAGCTCGAAGGCGCGCAACGCTTCCGCCACGCGCTGCCGAAGCGGCCCCACGAGCGCGCGATAGTCCTCGTCCGAGACCTTTCCCGTCCGATGGTCGAACTCGAGCTCTTTCAGCGCAGCCAACGCCCGGTCGCGCCTCTCGGCGAGCTCGAGGGCCCGCTGCTCGAGCGCCCCGGGAACGCCAAGCACGTCGTCGCTCGGATCGGGCTCGCGGAGAAAGGGAAGCGCAACGTAGAGCACACAGGCGCCGGCGAGCAGCCCGCCCAGGACGAACGCGAGCGCAGTCATGCTCGTGCGAGCGCGCGCAGGTCGCGGTATCGGCTCGCAAGGCGCCGCTGTTCGGCCGCGCTCGGCCAGAGCGCCACGAGCGAGCCGATGAAGAAGACGAAACCGGACAGCCAGATCAAGTTCACGAGCGGCTTCACGAGCACCTTGAAGTTGACGCTGTTGTCGGGGTTGATCTGGTCCGCGATCACGAAGAGATCCTCGCCCGTCAGGTGGTCGCTGCGGATCCCGACTTCGTTCGAGACCTGCTGCTCCGCGCGGTAGTTGTTCTTCCCGGACGAGATCGTGCCGAGCGAGCTCCCGCCGCGGCGGACGTCGAGGAGCGCCCGGTACTCGGTCGCATTCGGCCCGTTACGCTTGACGAGCTCTCGATACGTGAGCCGGTAGTTCCCGATCGCCATCGTCTGACCCGGGCTCAGCTTCTGCTCCTTCACCTTGTCGTACGCGTTCGAGCCGACGATGCCGATCGCCAGCAGGACGATCGCCGCGTGCACGACATACCCGCCGTAGCGCCGGCGGTTGCGGGCGACGAGCTCGGCGAAGGCCGCCGGCCACGAGCCTCCGGAGAGCGCGTGCCTCGCCCGGGTTCCACGCGCGAACTCGTATCCGATCGAGCCGAGCACGAAGAACGCGAACGTGTACGCGACGAGCCCGATCCAGGACGAGCCCGCGCCGAGCAGCAGCAGGACCAACCCGGCCGCGAGCGCGATCCCGGCCGGCCAGGCAAAGCTCCGACCGAGCGACCGCAGCGATGCGCGCCGCCAGGCGACAAGCGGGCCAATCCCCATCAGCAGAAGCAGCGGTATCCCGAAGATCCGGAGGAAGAAGTTGTAGTACGGCCCGCTGACGGTGATCTGCTCCCCTCGCACGGCCTGGGTCAGGATCGGGAACACGACGCCCCAGAGGATCGTCAGGCAGAGCGCCACGAGCAGCAGGTTGTTGTAGAGGAAGGTCGCCTCGCGCGAGACGAGCGACTCCATCCGCGTCTTCGAGCGCAGCAGCGGCAGGCGAGACATGACGAGTGCGAGCGAGCCGACGGTGACGAGGCAGATGAAGCCGAGGAACCAGCCGCCGAGCGGGCTCTGCGTGAACGAGTGGATCGAGCTGATCACGCCCGACCGCGTCAGGAACGTCCCGAAGAGCGCGAGGCAGAACGCGAGGATGACGAGCAGCATGTTCCAGACCTTCAACATGCCGCGCTTCTCCTGGATCATCACCGAGTGCAGGAACGCGGTCGCCGCAAGCCACGGCATCAGCGCGGCGTTCTCGACGGGGTCCCACGCGTAGTAGCCGCCCCAGCCGACCTCCACGTACGCCCAGTGGGCGCCGAGCAGCTGGCCGATCCCGAGCGCCGTCCAGGCGAAGAGCGTCCAGCGCCGGGTGGCGACGATCCAGAGCTCGTCCGTGCGTCGCGCGAGCAGCGCGCCCATGGCAAACGCAAACGGGATCGTCAACCCGACGTAGCCGAGGTAGAGGAAGGGCGGGTGGATCATCATGTACGGGTTCTGGAGGCTCGGATTGAGGCCGGCCCCGTCGGGGGGAGCGATCTGGGTCGCGAACGGGCTCGAGACGGCGACGAGCATGAAGGCGAAGAACGTCGTCACGAGGCCGAGCACGGGGACGACCCACGCGAGGATGTCCGGCCCGGTTCGGCGCGCAAGGGCGACCGCCGCGGCCGAGAAGCCGGTGAGCACGAGGAGCCAGAGGAGCAACGAGCCCTCCTGGCCACCCAAGAAGGCGGAGATCGTGTACGGCGTCGGCAGCTCAAGGCTCGTGTGGTCGGCGACGTAGACGAACGAAAAGTCGTTGCGCAGGAGCGCGGCGAGCAGGACGCCCGAGGCAACCGCCGCCGTGCCGAACGCGGCTAGGAGCGCGTTCTGCGCAGCCCGTGCCAGGCGCCTGCGCCGTGTGGCAGCCGCATATGCCCCGCCAATCAGCGCGAAGAGCGCCAGACCGAGGCAGAGGACAAGCGCCGCGCGCCCGAGCTCGGGCATGAGTTAGGTCCTCTTCTCAGGCGTGTACTTCGACGGGCACTTCGTCCGCAGGGAGTCGCGCTTCGCCACGAAGACGCCTCCCTGTAGCCGACCTTCGAGCCGCACCTCGCGCCCGACCTTGAACAGGTCCGGGACGGAGCCGCGGTAGACGACCGGGACGCTCGCGCTCCCGCCTGCGACGTCCTGGAGCCGGAAGCGGAGGCCCTGTGCAGCGTGCCCGTCGCCCACCGGTGTGCCGGTCACCTTGCCGACGAGCGCCACGTCGCCGCAGCACTTCAGCTGGCTCGGCTGGATCGAGGGCGTCCCGCCTGCGACGGAGACGTAGAGCAGGAAGATCGCCAGCACCGCCGCCACCGAGAGCGCGACGACGAGCCGGACCGGGCTACCCGAGCGTGCCACGCAGAAAGTCTAGCCCGGTGCTGCGTCACGTTCGACCGAAGGGCGCTAGCCACTCGTAGCGCGCGCTATCCCGGCCTCGAGCTGGCTCGCCGAGACCTGACCGCGTCTCGCGGCGACGATCCTGCCCTGCGCGTCGACGAAGAACGTATCCGGCAGGCCGACGAGGCCATAGGCGCTGAGCAAGCCGTCGCCACCGGCGTGAACGGCCACGTACGGCACGCGATAGCGGGTGAGAAACCGCCGAGCATCGCTCTTGAAGTCGTGCACGTCGATGCCGAGAAAGATCACTCCCCTCCGGCGTGCGCGAGCGGTCGCCCCGAGCAGTGGGGCCTCTCGGCGGCATGGGCCACACCAGGACGCCCAGAAGTTGATCACGGCGGGGTGCCCGCGAAGCGTCCCCGGTGAGACGCTTCCCCGCCGGATCGCAGGTTGAAGGGATCGAGGCCAGGTCTCGCCGTGCGGCCAGATGATGTCGAGTCGAAACTCAGGCGCCGCCGTCTTCTTTCCCGCGGCAAGCGCCTGCGCAAGTCGGGTCGTCGCGGGTCGACGGACGATGTCGTAAGCGAGGCGCCCCAGGAGACCGGCCACGAGCACGATACTCAGCGTCTGCAACCAAAAACGAAGCGACGGACGCGCACGGCGAGTGCTCCTCTTGGCCAGCGCCGGCACTGATCTCAGCGCTGTTCCGTTCTTGCAACAGATCTCTCGAGCTGCGGGCCCCGCTTTCGTGGCTCCTCGTCGCCGAGCCACGCGTACAGGCCGTAGAAGATCGCGACGGCGTACGGAATCGAGCCGGGCCCCAGCATCACGCCCGACGCCAGCTGTTGATCGCCGAGGGCCGAGAGGCCTCCGGGCCGGCTTGGAAGCGACGCGTATGCCGAATACAGAGGGGAGGTCGCGATCTGGAGGATGATTGCCAGGAGCCAGCTCGCGGTCGCGCCGGCCATGACGAACGTGAGCCGCCCGATATGTCCAAGACGACTGTGGAAGGGCGGCGAGTCGATGACCTGGCACCAGAAGAGGATTCCGAGCAGCACGAATGATGCGTGCTCGAGGTAGTGGACGGCCTGACTGCGAAGCGTGAGGTCGAAGAGTGAAGGCAGATGCCAGAGCCCGAGATCGAGGTCGAAGAGCAGCCAGGCCTGGAGCGGCGAGCCGATCCACCGTGCCGCCCGGCGCAACGGCTCGAACGGCTCGCTCGTGACGACCGCTCGCGCCAGCCGACGGCGAAGCCCGAGCGGGAGCGGACGCCAAAATGCCATCCACGGCGCCGAGAGCGCGAGCAGCGGCGGCGCGACGAGCATGAGGAGCACGTGCTGGAGCATGTGCGCCCAGAACAGCTCGTCAGAAAGACGGTCCAGCGGAGGCGAAAGAGCTCCGCCGATCGTGACCAGAGAGGCGTAGAACGCAATCGACCGCCAGCGAAACACAAACGACCGCCGGGCCTGAACAGCTCGCAGCTTCGCGTGCCGACTGCCTCGCCAGTACCAGACGGCGGTAACCAGGAGCAATACCAGCAGCGACGCGTCCTGCCAGCCCACGACGTCGCCGCTCAGGTGCCTGCGGCGAGCGCCCGCGCGTCACGGGCCACGGTCGCCGCCGAGAACGGGAACAGGTAGCCCGCCCTCATGTCGCCACGCCCGTCGATCAGGTAGAGGGCGGTGCTATGGCCGATGTCGCCGCCTGCGGGCTTGACGCCGATACCGTATTTTCGCCAGACGGGGGCAAGCGCTGTTTTCGTTCCAAACAACCAGTGCCAGCGACCAGACCAGCCGCTCTCGGCCATGAACGAGCGGACGCTCGCTGCCGTGTCGGCCCACGGATCGATGCTGACAACGAGGAGGACAGGCCGAAAGGGCCCGCCGAGCCTGTGGCCGACCTTCCCGAGGATCTTGCCCTCGATTGGGCACTGCGCCTTGCAACGGGAATCGAGGAACGTGAGCAAGACCGGACGACCGCGCGCCGAGCGCAAGGAGACGAGGCGGCCGTTCTGGTCTTTGAACGCAAAGTCCGGCCCCGGCTTCGCGTGGGGCGCCCACGTCACCTGCGCCTGAAGATCGGCGGGGGCCGCAGCCGAGGGCGAGTTGCGTGCGAGGCCGACTCCGACCGCGGACCCGATCACAGCTGCGAGGACGAGGACGAGCGCCCACGCCGCGAGCGGAAAGCGCCGGCCGACGTCGTCAGGCCGCGGTCGTGTCTGAGCCATCCTTCACGCCGGCGCCTTGAGGCGAGGCGCCCGCCCGCCGACGCATTCGCAGTCGTTGTTGCTGCAGCCCCCAGAACGCGAGGACCACGACCAATAAGGAGAGCGGGATGACGAGGGTCATCACGGCTCCAGCCTCTACGTCACTCACGGCAAGCACCTCCCAGGTGATCTGAGACTTCTACCATCAAAGGGTCACGTCCAATGCCATCGTCACGAAGAGCAACGCAAGGTACAAGAGCGAGTAGTGAAAGAGAAGCGACGCGCGGCGTGGCGTCGTCTCGCGACGTAACTGATGCGCAAGCCACACAAACGCGACGCCGAGCGCGAGGGCCGCGGCGAGGTATACCGGCCCGAGCATTCCCGAGAAGAACGGCACGAGCGTGACCGGGAGGAGCACGAGCGAATAGAGCAGGATCTGCCGCGTCGTCTCCCGTTCGCCGCGCACGACGGGCAGCATGGGTATCCCGGCCGCGGCGTAGTTCTCCTTGAGCAAGAGCGCGAGCGCCCAGAAGTGAGGCGGTGTCCACAGGAAGACGATCAGGAAGAGCCAGAGTGCCGGAAGGGTGAGATTGCCGGTCGCGGCCGCCCAGCCGACAAGCGGCGGCACGGCGCCGGCGGCGCCGCCGATGACGATGTTCATGGGCGTCATCCGCTTCAGGAGCCGCGTGTACACGAGGACGTAGAACAGGTTTCCGACGAGAGCGAGCACGGCCGCGAGCAGGTTGACAGCGCTCGCCAGCAGCACGAAGGAGAAGGCGGACAGGGTGAGCCCGAACTCGAGCGCTCGCGAGGGCGCCAGCCGCTCCGCGGCGAGCGGACGGGCGCGCGTTCTCGTCCCCATCAGACGATCGATGTCGCGGTCGAGCACATGATTCAAGGCGCTCGCGCCGCCGCAGGCGAGCGCAAGGCCGCCAAGCGTGGCGGCTGCAAGGCTCCCGGACGGAAGCCCGTGCGCACCGACGACCAGGCCGGCACCGCCTGTGAGCAGGAGCAAGCTCATGATGCGGGGCTTCGTCAGGATCACATAGTCGCGCCAGGCCCCCCTGGGCACGACAGCACCGCCGAAGGTGGCCGCCGCAGTCACGAGCGCAGCGGCAAACGCGACCGCGGCGAACGCGACGTGCAGCGCCGGGGTCGTGACGAGAGCCGCCGCGCCGAAGGACGCCAGCCCGGCCAGCGCGAATGGCAGCAACCGGCGGTGCGCGAACCAGGCGGCTGCGACGAGCGCCACGAGGGGTGGCAGCGCTACTGCGGCGAGCATCCGATGCGCCGTGCCGAGCCCGAGCGAGCCGCTCGCGACGGCCAGGAGAGTCGCAGCGGCGCCCGCGAGCGCCGTCAGCCGGAGCCAAGCGCCGGGCGCGACGGCGGCCATGCTAGACGACGACGTAGAGAAGGATGAACGCGAAGACTTCGATGACCGCCAAGACCACCCAGACGAACGCGACTGCCTCCGCTGTCGCTTCCTGGACGACGGACCCCGCCTCCGGCCGGCGGAACGAGCTCGCGATCGCCGTGGCGAGCCAGTACATCGTGCCGAGCACGCTGAGCGCATACAAGCCTGTCCACCCGACGAAGACGCTCGCGTAGCCCCCATCGGTCGGGCCGAACCCGAGCGACGTGTACTCCACCACCTGAAGGACGACCGCTGCCAGTCCGAAGGCCAGCGAGGCGAGGCCGACATGACGCCAGCGTGGGCTCGTGACGATGCCCGGAAGCTTCAGCAGGCCCGCGCTGACGAGCACGCAGACGAGGATGGCAATCCCCAACGCGTACGACGGGTGAAAGTGTTGGTGCTTGGGCCACCCGCGCCAGAGGCCGTTGCTGTTGAGCGCCCGCAGGTAGAAGAACGCGAAGAGGAAGGCCAGGAAGAAGAACGCCTGCGCGGCAGCCCACAGTCTCGCGCCCACCCAGAGGTTCCGAGCGAGAAGCTCTGAAGACTCGGCAGCCTCGCCAGGGTTCGGGTACGAGCTCATCTCAGCTCCCCGCCGGCGCCACGGCTCCCGGCGTCAGATCGACGACGGACGGCGCTCCCGGCACGCCGTACTCGTAGGGGCCGCTCGTGATCACAGGAGTGCGCTCGAAGTTCTCGACCGGGACCGGGGTCGGCAGCTGCCACTCGAGCGACCGCGACTGCCAGGGGTTCTCGGCCGCCGGAATCCTGGCGATGACGAGCGAGTAGACGAGGTTCGCGATGAACACGAGCATCGAGAAGCCGAGCAGGAACGCGGAAACCGAGACGAAGTCGTTCAACGCCTGCAGGTGCGGCGCGTAGGTCGACACGCGGCGCGGCATGTCGAGCAAGCCGAGGATGAAGAGCGGGAAGAAGGTCAGGTTGAAGAAGACGAACATCATCCAGAAATGGATCTTTGCCATCGTCTCGTTCAGCGTCACTCCCATCATCTTCGGCAGCCAGTAGTAGACGCCGCCGAAGAAGGCGAAGACGAGGCCGCCCATGATCGTGTAGTGGAAGTGGGCCATCACGAAGTAGCTGCCGTGAGTACTGACGTCGCTCGGCACATCCGAGAGGAAGACGCCTGAGAGCCCGCCGATCAGGAAGTTGAAGAAGAACGCGAGCGCGAACAGCATCGGGACCGTGAATCGAATTCGCGCCCGCCACAGCGTTCCCATCGCGATCAGGAAGATGAAGCCGGTCGGAATCGAGATCAGCTCGGTCGTGAGCATGTAGAACGGCCGCAACGAGGCATTCATCCCGCTCACGAACAAGTGGTGCTGCCAGACCATGAAGCTGAGAAGCGTGACGCCGAGCATGCCCGCGACTGCGAGCTTGTAGCCCCAGAGAGGCTTGCGCGTGAAGACGGGGAGCATCTCGAGGACGATCCCGAACCCCGGCAGCGCGAGGATGTAGACCTCCGGGTGGCCGAAGAACCAGAACAGGTTCTCGTAGAGGTAGGGGCTGCCGCCGGCGCTGGCGAGGTAGAAGGACGTGTTCGCCGTCCTGTCCATCATCTCCATCAGCATGGCCGCGATCAGGACGGGCGCGGAAAGCGCCATCAGCACCGACGTCGAGAGGATTCCCCAGACGAAGATCGGCAGACGAGACCAGGTCAGCCCAGGTGCCCGCATGGTCAGAATCGTGGCCAACAGGTTGATTCCGATCAGCGTGAGCGAGATGGCGACGAGGATGAAGGCGAAGATGTACGCGTCCATGCCGCCCCGGGCCTGGTTGGCGAGCGGCGCATAACCGGTCCACCCGGTCGGTATGCCGCCGAAGAAGACGGCCGACATGAGTACGAGACCGGCGGCGGGAGTGAGCCAGAATGTCAGCGCCTCGACCCGTGGGAAGGCCATTCGCCTCGCCCCGATCATGAGCGGGACCAAGTAGTTCCCGAACGGCCCGACGATGAGGGCGGACGTCATCATGATCATCATCGTCCCGTGCAGGCTGACGAGAGTCAGGTATTGGCCCGCCGGCCAAGCGTGCTCGACCGGCCGTAGGAGCTGGGTTCGCATCAGCATCGCGTTCAGGCCGCCGATGAAGAAGAACAGGCCGACACCGAAGAAGTACTGGATGCCCACCACCTTGTGATCCGTGCAGGCGCGGAAGTAGCGCCCCCAGCCGCCGGATTCATGCTGACGCAACGACGCGGGGTGCCCGGCGAGCCGGGAGAGCGGGTAATTCAAGAAACCGAGGCCGATGAGCCAGCCGAGGACGGCAAAGAAATATCCCAAGAAGATCGCGACGTCGTTCTGGTCGGTGCCGAGGAGGTAATCGTTGCCGACGGCGATCCGGTCGCCGATCCAGGTTCCAAGGAACCAACCGCCGGCTCCGAGAACCAGCGCCGTCAGGAGGTTGAAGCCGATCAGACCCCGCCAGACGGACGGTCGCCCAGGAACTCCTGTGCTCACGGCGTCACCTCTTCGGGCACTAGCCGGCTCTCCTCAGCGGATCGGGGAAGTAGGCGCGATTGAACGGAGGCAGCACCTTCGACGAGGGCGCCTCCGCCTTCTGCTCCTGCGTCACCCAGGTCTGGAAATCTGCACTCGAGACGACGCGCCCCTTCTTCGCCATGTGACCGTGCCAGAGGCCGCAGAGCTCCGAGCACCTGACCTCGAAAGTGCCGACTCGCCGCGGGGTGACGTAGGCGATGTTGTCTACACCCGGGACGGCGTCCGCCTTGACTCCCAGCTCGTAGGCCCAGAACGAATGGGTCACGTCGAGCGAGGTCACGTGAAAGACGACGAGCACGTGGTCGGGAAGGACGACGTCGGTCGACTCGAAGTCGCCGTATGTTGGATAGCGGAAGGTCCAGTCCCATTGCTGACCGATTACCTGGATCGGGAGCGCGTTCTCGTGCCCCTTCGGGAGCGCGACCGGGTCCGGGCCCTGGCCACCGCCCGCACCGTGGTCGCTCACCAGCAACGCGTAGCTTCCCCAGATGGCGAGCGCGAGCACGATGACGGTCGTCGCCACGACCCAGAGGGTTTGTGTCGGCGCGTGGCCCTTGAGCGGCGGCCCGTCTTCGATCACGTCTCCTCGCTGGCGGAAGACGATCAGCGAGTAGGCGAAGAAGACCCAGATCAGCAAGAGGATCGGCGCCATGATCGCCGTCAACACGACATTGGCGTCCTTCTGCGCTATGGCCTCGGAGCTCATGCGACCGGGCGGGACGTGCGGACCAAGCACGAACACGATCAGGGGCACGGAGACCGCGGTCAGAATCGCCCAGATGACGGCGATCCGCATTCCGTGCCGGGGCACGTGGGCGCCGGCCATCTCCATCAGACGACCTGGAGCAGCCCGTCCATGTAGCCGAAGCTCTGCATGGGGCCGCCGAAGCCAAGAGGGAACGCCGCCGCGCACGGGACGAAGCACTGCCAGCGGAAGATCCCGCGCTTCCCGGTCCTGATCTTGAAGACCACGGTCGTGTGTGCTTCCGACAGGGAGCAGGGCGCGACGCTGCACTGGTTCTTCGCGTCATCGGCAACGCCCGCGAGCGGCACGCTAACCCCAAGTTCCGGGATCGCGAACGTGTGCGATGCCAGGTCCGGGTCGAGAGTGTGGAGCGTATTTCCATCCACCTGCATCACGCCGCCGACGAGTCCGCGGGGCTGACCCCAAAACGGATTGCGCAAACCGGTGGCCGTGTCGAACTGGTAGACGGTGACGGTGACGACCGAATTCGCCGGCACCCGCAGGACCGTGCTGTGCACCCACTTTCCGTCTGGATTCTTCGCGAGGTACGAAACCCAGTCGGGATGGGGCGCGAATCCGAGCGACGCGACCGTTTGCAGCGT
>JBGOSR010000008.1:0-23534 GCA_041476065.1 Gaiellaceae bacterium | reverse complement strand
GTCGCTCGAGGAGAGGGAGAAGCGCGCGATAGTCGCCGATCGCCTCGTCGAGCGCCCATTCCAGCCGAGCCCGGTCGCCGGCCCGCGTGAGATAGCGCACCGCCTTCTCCTCGTCCTCAGCGGCGAGCGCGTGGTGGGCGAGCAGGCCGAGAACCTCGTCCTCGCTCTCCGCGTAGTGCGCTTCCAGCCATTCCGCGGCCTTCCGGTGCAGCTCCTTCCGGCTCGCTTTCAGCAGCGTTCGGTAGGCGGCCTCCTGAATCAGCGCGTGCTTGAACCGGTACTCGGGCTCGGGCCAGCGTCGCGCCTCCCGGATCAGGTCGACCCGCTGCAACGCGTTCAACGACTCCTGGAGCGAGTCGTCCTCGCCCGTCACGCCCTGGAGAAGCGGAAGCCCGAAGCGCCGGCCAAGGACCGAGGCCGCGGTCAACACCTGCCGCTGCGGCTCTGACAGCCGGTCGATTCGGGCCAGGATCACCTTCTCGACGGTGGGCGGGATCACGATCTCCGCCTCGTGATCGAAGCGCCATTCATCGCCGGCGCGCACCAGCACGCCTGTGTCGACGAGTGCCCCGACGAGCTCCTCGAGGTAGAAGGGATTGCCCTCGGCGCTCTGGAGAATCCGTTCCTCGACTTCGGGCGGGACTGTTCCCTCGCCGACGAGCGAGTGCAGCAGCTCCCGGTTGGCTTCTCCGGAGAGCGCGTCGAGTGCGAGCTCGCGCGAGCGGTGCGGGTACTGCTCGGCGGCGACAGTCTTCACGCGCCACGAAGGGTGGTCCCGTTCGGGGCGCTGCTCGAGGACGAGCAGCACGGCGGCCGAGTCGGTCACACCGAGCAGCTGCTCGGTGAGCTGGAGCGATGTCGCGTCCGCCCAGTGCAGGTCGTCGACGGCGATGATGAGCGGCCGCTCGTCGGCGAGCCGCTCGAACAGGGCGCGCACGACCTCGAACGTCCGATACTGGAGCGCTTCAGGCGAGAGCTCGGCGAGCCGCGCTGCCGCGTCGGGCTCGAGGGTCAGGCCGAGCATCGCGCCCAGGTATGGGTAGATCTCGAGCGCCCGCTCGCCGAAGAGCCGGTCGACTTCGCGGCGGAGCGAGACGCGCAGGCGCAGCTCCGGCTCCTGGAGCGAAACGTCGAGCCACTCGCGGAGGATGTCGCGGTACGGCCAGTAGGGGAGTGACTCGCCGTACGAGACGCAGCGGCCTTCGAGCCAGCGCGGCTGGCCGTAGGGCGAGTCGGCAATCTCGACGAGGGCTCGCAGCTCGGCAGTGAGCCGGCTCTTTCCGATGCCCGCTTCGCCGGTGACGAAGAGGATCCCGCCGGTGCCGGCGAGCACCGCCTCGGCGGCCCCGCGTGCGACGGCGAGCTCAGCCTCACGGCCGACGAGTGGTGTCTGGACGCCGAGTACGCCGCGGGACTTGCCGGGGACGGCTCTCACTCCGGTGGCCTCGTAGGCGACCACGTCGTCCCCCTTGCCCTTCAGCGCCAGGCGCCGCGGCTCGCTCCAGTCGAACAGAGGCTCGACGAGGCGGTGGGTCGATTCGCCCACGAGCACGGAGCCAGGAGCCGCTGCCGACTGAAGTCGCGCCGCCGTGTTGATCGCGTCGCCGACGGCGCCGTACTCGACGCGCGAGCCGGCACCGACCGGGCCGAGGACCACCGACCCGGTGTTGACGCCGACTCGCACGGCGAAGTCCTCGACACCCCAGCCGGCCGCGACCTCGGATCCGTACGCTGCGAGCTCCTGGGTGATGCGGAGGCCGGCGCGCACGGCACGCTCGGCATCGTCCTCATGGGCCATTGGAGCGCCGAAGAGGGCGAGCACCCCGTCGCCGGCAAGATCCTTGACGGTGCCGCCGAGCTCCTCGATCGCGGAGATCATCCGGGCAATTGCCTCGCCGACGATCAGCTTCACCTCCTCGGCGTCGAGGCGCTCGCCAAGCGCGGTCGAGCCGACGATGTCGGCATCGAGCGCCGTCACTGCTTTGCGCTCCTCGCGCATCACGTGCGATTCACCGGTGAGCTCGGCCATGCGTCCTCATTGTGGCGCGGCGCAGCGGCCGACACGAGCGAGGTTGACTAGGTCAGGTGCCGCTAGACGTCGTGGGCTGCTGTGCTCGGGCCCGGCGGTTCGACGCCGGTTTCCGGTGGCCCAACGGTCGGCGGCGCAAGAGGCCGCAGATAGAGCTCGTCGTAGAGCAGAGCGGCGATTGCGCCTCCTGCCAGCGGGCCCACGTACCAGATCCAGGCGTCGCTCCAAGCCCTCGAGATGAGCTCCGGCCCGAACGCACGCGCAGGATTGAGTGCGGCGCCCGTCAGCGGATAGCCCATGAGGTTGTCGAAGACGTACACGAGGCCGATCGCAAGGCCTGCCATTGCGCTGTAGGTGCTGCGCGAATCGGCGGTCGTCGCGAACACGACCCAGACGACGAAGAACGTGAGCAGCGCCTCCACGACGAGCGCGGGGCCGAGGTCGATCGTGTGCCGGGCCGGCGCGCCGAGATTCGTCGCGTCCCGTTCCGCCGCCGGGAAGATCCAGCGCAGAAGCAGCGCGGCGAGAACGCCGCCGGCGAGCTGTGCGACCCAGTAGGCGGCGCCGAGCAGCACCGAGATCCGCCGTGTCAGCATGAAGCCGAACGTGACGGCCGGGTTGAAGTGTCCACCCGAGATGTGGCCCACGGCCGTGACCATGACCGCGATCACAAGACCGTAGGCGAGGCCCACCTCGAGCGTGCCGGCATCCGCGTTCGGGCCGACCGCCATGATCGTCCCGACGCCTACGAAGACGACGGCGAATGTTCCGAGGAGCTCGACGACCGAGCGACGCCACGTCTCCGCCATTGGCGGGAGCGGTCCGATGGTTGGGGTTCCGGGAAGCCTCATTGCGAAGCGGCAGCCTACACAGATTTGCCGTTCGCGCTCAATATCCTTCGTTTGCCGTTTCGCGGGAAAGCGTGTAAAAGTCCTAGCAAGTTGTCCTGGCTTGCCGCCCGAACTGGGAGGGTCTGCGGCAGATGAGTCCCCGGAAGAGTTCAAAGCTGAAGAAATTCGCGCCGCTGGCGGCGCTGGTCACTGCGATCGTCGTCGGCGCCGCGCTCTTTGCGCTGACCACGACGGCCCGAGGGGCATCGCACAGGGGGCAGACGGCGGCGCTCGATCTGACCCAGACGTGCACGGGGCGAGTCGAGCCCGGTACTCCTATCGCCATCCAGGCGATGGTGCAGAACTCAGGCGACGAGAACCTACAGGTGACCGCGATCGACGCCGATGCGGGCACGCCCGACAACACCGCGGACGACTTCAACCTCACGTATCAGAGCGGGGATCTCAACGGCGACCAATTGATCCAACCGGCGGAGGAGTGGACGTACACGGGCTCGTTCACCGCACCGACCGAGGACGTCACGAACATCGTCGGCATCGATGCGGTCTCGGTCCCGGGCGGGACGTCCGTCAGCGACATCGCGCCCTGCGAGATCGACGTCGTCCAGCAGCCCGCGCCCGGCAAGCTCGCCGGTGTCAAGGAGGTACAGGGGCAGGTCCTCATCAAGAAGGCCGGAACGAACAAGTTCATCCCGCTCAATGGTCAGACGGAGATCCCGATGGGCTCGCAGGTGAACACGCTCAACGGGACCGTCGAGCTGACTGCGGGCCTCGGCGGCGGCCACACGAACTCGGCGGACTTCTACCAGGGGATCTTCACGATCCTCCAGAGCAAGGCACGCGGGGCGTTCATGACGCTGCGGCTCGACGGCGGCAACTTCGGCGTCTGCGGGCGCAGCTCGGGGAAAGCGTTGAGCATCGAGGCGAAGAGCAAGAAGCCGGTGCGGAAGCTCTGGGGCAGCGGGAAGGGCCGCTTTACGACGCGAGGCCGGTACAGCGCAGCGACGGTGCGCGGAACGAAGTGGCTGACGGTCGACCGCTGCGACGGAACGTTGACGCAAGTCCTCCGTGGAATCGTCCGGGTTCGCAACTTCCACGCCCACAAGACGGTCAACGTTCACGCCGGGCACAGTTACCTGGCGCGTGCGCCGGGCGCCTAGCCGCTAGGCCCGGCAGCCTCAGCCGCAGCAGCCTCGGCTTCCCGGGCGTCGAATGCCTCCGAGTTGGCCGCTTCGATCGACCAGATCTTGACCGACTCCTGCCGGCCGCGGACCTCGAACTCCTCGACGAACACCAGGTCGTCGATCTCGCGAGTCATCGCCTCGCGCGTCGAGTCGGCCATGAAGAGGAGATAGGGCTGGCCCTTCGTCAGGCCCTGGAGTCGCGATGCGGTGTTCGTCGTGTCCCCGATCGCGGTGTACTCGAGGCGCCGCTCGGAGCCGACGTTGCCCGACATGAACGACCCGGTGTTCAGGCCGATTCCCATCTTGAACCCGTTGCTCAGCTCGTGCTCGCGGAGCCACGTGTTCCAGCGCGGGAGCCGTACGAGGAGCATCTCGCGCGAGGCCGCGACGGCGTGGTCTGCGTGGTCTTCCTGTTCGATCGGCGCTCCGAAGACGGCCATGATCCCGTCGCCCTCGTAGGAGACGAGCGTCCCCTGGTTGTCGAGGATCGCCTCGGTCATCTCGCTGAGGTAGATGTTGAGCGCCTCGATCACCTTGTCTGCCGGTAGTGACTCGGAGAAGGTCGTGAAGCCCCGGAGGTCGGTGAACATGACCGTGCCGACGAGCGAGACTCCGCCGAGGCGCAGGTCGTCGTCCGTCCGCGCCAGCACCTGCTCGACGACGCTTTCGGGCACGAACCGCGAGAAGACGTCGCGGACGCGCTCGCGCTCGAATGCCGCGAGCAGGTAGTGGGCCCCGAGCGAGCCGACCGAGGAGAGGGTGAGCGCGCCGAACGGATAGACGAACGACAGCACCCATCCGTGGTCGAACGAGATTAGTGTGGTTCCGATGTAGAGAACTGCTGTGGAGAGAGCCAGCAGGAGCGTCCACAGCAGGCTGAGTCGAAGGCTCGCAAGTGGTCCGAGCACACCGAGGAGCACGATCAGAGCAATGTTCAGCCAGGTCGGCACCGTCTCCAGTGGGAGGCCGCGAAGGATTGTCGAGATCGCGCTGGCCTGGATCTCGGGGCCGGGCATCTCGTCGTTCCCGAACGAGATCGGATGAACGTCCTGAAGGGATGGCGCCCAGGCACCGACGACGACGATCTTCCCCCGAAAGTAGCCTTGCGGGAACTTGCCCAGGTAGGCCTTCGAGTAGGAGATCGACGGAATCGTTCCGACGGGGCCGACAAAGTCGATCAGCTTCTTGTCCCCTGAGAAGGGATGCACCGCGTGCCCGGTCGCACGCTCGACTGTGACGACCGAGAAGGTCTTCAGGCTCTGGATCTCATAGGGCACACGCCGGATCACGCCCCCGGGGTCGGGGTCGAAGTTTCCGTTGCCCACTTGGGTTCGGGCGTAACGGACTCCTGCCTGGCCTCCGAGGAAGTTTGGCTGGCCGTTCCGATTCACCTCAGTTGTGGAGAAGACGAGATTGCCCGCTGCGTGAGCTGAATCCATGAATGCGTTGTCCTGCTTGAAGGCGATCGAGCCATCGGGGTTACGCGAGGGCTCGCTGAACTGGATATCGAAGGCGATTACCTTTGCGCCGTCCTGCTTCAGTCTCCGGATCAGCCCGGCGTGGAGGGAGCGCCGGAAGGGCCAGCGCTCGTGCAACGTGCTGAAGGTGACATCGTCGATCTTGACGACGACAATGTTTGCCGGCGGCTTCTGATTTCCCCGGATCGAAAACCGAATATCGATCGAGCTGAGGTCGGCGCCGCCGAAAAGATCCCAGCCCGACCCGTTGGCGAAAAGATGCACGCCGTAGCTGACGAGGGCGAGTCCCGTCGCGGCGAAACCGACGGCGAGGAAGAGCGCGAGGCGCATGCGTCCCTTGCTCTGTGTGCGAGCCATTGGAGCAACTCTGTACGAGAACGAGGCCCTCGCACAAGCCGCAAGTGGCTACGTCGGTCGGAGCGCTAGCGCCTGGGCAGGCTCGGGAAGCCCCAAACCAGGATGAGCACGCTCACGACCATGAGCACGGTGCCGAGTGTGGTTGCAGTCATCGCAGTCATAGATGCCGTTCCCGGGCGTTTCGTACGGGAACCTGCCCTCACTATCGGCCTGGGTAGGGGCTTCAGTGCCCCCCGAATGGGGGTTAGAGGGCGCTCATGCCGCGCGCCACGGCACGCGACGCATCCTGCATCACCGGCGTTCGACTGTTCTCGAGCACGAAGTGGAACTCCCCGAAACCGGCGAGCCCGAGCCGCGCGCGCTCGGCGACGTAGCCGTTCCGCCAGCGGTTCACCTCGGCCCGCGAAAGCCCTGCGACGTTGCCGCCGTATCCGTGGCCGACCCGGTACCCCGGGGTCATGCCCGCTACGTAGCGGCCGGCGAGCGCGCGGCGCACCGGACCGCCTGCCGCCAGAGCTCGCTGGCCGTCCGCCCAGGCTCTCGCTGCCCGGGCGGGGTCACCGACGAAGTCGGGGAACTCCTCGCCGCAAATGCGGAAGGACGCACGATTCAGCTGGTGCCAGAACAGGGAGAGCTCAGGGTCTGGTGCCAGCGAGGCAAGCCGTAAAGCCCGCCGCGTTGCCCAGACCCACCCTTTGCCTTCCTTGTCTCCGAGCTCGCGCCGGCCGAAGCTGATGCCTTGCAGGATCCCGCGAACGAACTCGCGATAGAGGCGGCCCTGAGCGCCCGCCAGCTCCGTGCCGAGCTCGTCCAGCTGCCAGGAGTCCACGGCGATCCCCGCCTGGCGTGAATGCCGGATCAGGTCGCGGTACCGGCGGCCGAGCTCGCTGCCCCAGCTGCTGCGCTGTGCCGCCGAGAGTCGAAGCAGATCCGGGTTGTCCGGAACGCGGCCGGAGAAGCGCCGGCTCACGCGCCGGTCCTCCTGGCTGGTGAGGTGGCGGCGCTCCCAGGCGTCGGTGCGTTCGTGCGCCTTGAACATCGGTGCGTAGCGTCCGCCGCGCGCCGCACGAATCAGCGAGCTCGCATCGGCGTTGACGCCGTACGTGCCGACGTGGACTCGAGTTTCCGCCGGCATGCCGGACGAGTCGATCGCGCTCAGCAGGCGTGGCAGGTCGGCGAGCTCGAAGTAGGAGAAGAGGGCGGCTCGTACAGGCATGCGGCGACGAAAAACCCGCGTCTTACAGCGGGTTTTTGAAGGCTGCGGGGCTAGGATTCGAACCTAGACTACCCGGTCCAGAGCCGGGCGTCCTACCATTAGACGACCCCGCAACGAGGGCGAATTGTAGATGCTTCTAGCGGGCGATCGCGTACTTCACCTGTGCGTGACCGTAGACGTTCATGACGCCCACGAACGCCATGCCGCACTTCTCCATCACGTGCCGCGACGCACGGTTCGTCGGGAGCGTGACTGCCACGATCCGCTCCAGGCGAAGCTCGCCGAGCCCGTGCTGGATCGAGGCGGTCGCCGCCTCGGTCGCGTAGCCCTTGCCCCAGTGCTCACGGAGGAAGCGGTAGCCGACCTCGATCTCGGTCCCCTCGGCGAGATGGGTCAGGCCCGCCACGCCGATCACTTTGCGGGTTGCGCGCAGCTCGACGGCCCAGAGACCGAACCCGTGCGCTTCCTGATGGCGCATGTGCTTCTCGAGATTTCCCCGGGCATCGTCCAGCGTTGAGCTGGGCGCACCGAACCAGGCCTCCTCGGCATCGCGCGAGATCGCGTGCCACGCCTCGAGGTCGTCGACTGTCGCCGGCCGCAGGAGCAGCCGCTCCGTCTGGATTGGGAGCGGCAATCGTGAGTAGTTCTAGGGTGAGGACACAGCCGTTGACGCCCCTGCTGGGGCTGCTGACTTTCCTGCGCGGATGGCTGCCACGTCGTCCTGAATCCGGAAGATCACCATCAGAAGCTCGGCATAGATCCGAATGACGAGCGGTCCGAAGATCAATATTCCGACTCCGGCGGCGGCATTGCTCTTTCCGATCTGCACGATGCCCACGATGACGACGGCGAGGACGGCAAGCCAGAAGATGATCTGGATGAACACGGGCGTGATCATTCGGTGAAAAGACAGGTAGTCGCGCATGGCGTCTCCTTTTCAGATTCGTGAGCGAGCACCGTAACCTGCTCAGGCCACCTCTGCCCAGTCTCCGTACAGCGACGTGTAGAGGCCTCTGCGTGCCATCAGCTCGTCGTGCGTTCCCTGCTCGATGACCTGTCCGTGCTCGAGGACGACGATCAGATCGGCGTCCCGGATCGTCGAGAGCCGGTGGGCGATCACAAACGCGGTGCGGTCCGCGAGCAGCGTTCGAAGCGCTCCCTCGATCCGGCGTTCCGTGCCGATGTCGACCGAGGAGGTCGCCTCGTCGAGGATGAGGATCCGGGGATCGGCAAGCAGCGCGCGAGCGAATGCGACGAGCTGGCGCTGGCCGAGCGAGAGCCGTGTTCCACGCTCCTGGAGGTTCGTCTCGTAGCCGTCCTCGAGCGCCAGGATGAACTCGTGCGCGCCGACGGCCTTCGCGGCGGCGGCCACGTCCGCGGGATCGGCGTCCGGCCGCCCGAACGCGATGTTGTCGCGAACCGTCCCGGCGAACAGGAAGCCCTCCTGCGGCACGACCCCGAGCTGGCGTCGCAATGACGCCTGCGACACGTCACGAAGATCGATGCCGTCGATCGTGATCCGCCCCTCAAGGGGGTCGTAGAAGCGGGCGAGGAGCTTGGCGATCGTCGACTTCCCGGCGCCGGTGTGGCCGACGAGAGCGACGGTCGTCCCGGCCGGGACGTCGAGGTCGATCCCGTGGAGTACCTCGGGCCCCGTGCCGTAGCCGAAGCGAACGCCTTCGAAACGGACGGCTCCGTTGATCCGCTCGAGGTCGCGAGCGTCGGCCTTGTCGCGGACCTCGGGCTGCTCGTCCATCACGTCCATGATCTTGTCGAGCGCGGCCACTGCGGCCAGGAACGTGTTGTAGAGCTGCGAAAGCTGTTGCACCGGGTCGAAGAAGTTCGACAGGTAGAGGACGAAGGCGAGCAGCGTGCCGACGGTCAGGCTGCCGCCGAAGACGAGATACCCGCCGTAGCCGATCACGATTGCGGTCGCGAGCGCCGACAGGAAGTCGACGAAGGGGAAGTAGAGACCGTTCAGCACGACGGTCTGTTGGTTTGCCTCCCGGTAGTGCGCGTTGACCTCTTCGAAGTTCCGCTGATTTGCGCGCTCGCGTCGGAAGGCCTGGACGACCCGCATGCCGCTGATGTCCTCCGCAAGCGTCGCGGTGACGAGGCCGAGCCGCTCGCGCACGGCCCTGTACGCCCGGGCCGAGCGCACGCGGAAGATCGCCGTCGCGGCGAACATGAGCGGCATCACCGTGAGCGTCGCGAGCGCGAGCCGCCAGTCGAGGAAGAAGAGGATGATCGACGTCCCGAAGAGGAAGAGCGTGCTCTGCACGAGCGTCGTCACGCCGTCGGTGACGAGCTGGTCGAGCGCCTCGACGTCGTTCGTGAGGCGGCTGATGATCACTCCTGCGCGATTGCGCTCGTAGTAGCCGAGCGAGAGCTTCTGCAGGTGGCGGAAAAGCGTGTTTCGGAGGTCGGCCAGGATCCGCTCGCCCGTCCAGCCGGTGAAGTACGTCTGCGCTGCGCTCGTGGCGAGGTTCAAGACGCCGGCGACGGCGAACAGCGCGACGACGATCGTCAGCGTGTGCACGTCTTTCTTGTAGATGCCCTCGTCGATGACGAGCTTCGCCAGGTAGGGCGGAGCGAGCGCCGTCAACGTCGCGGCGACGAGCGACCCGAGCGCGAGCAGCGTCTGGCGCTTGTAGGGCGCCGCCAGCCGGGCGAGCGTCGAGACGCGCCGCACCGTTCGTTGCCACGACCAGTCCTCGACCTTCGCGTCGCGCCGGTGCGTCAGGTGGCTCCCGGGTTGCCAGACTCTCATCCCGCTGCCCTCGCCTCGACCCGCTCCGCAAACTCGCGCTCGAGGAGGCCGTGCTCGTGGATATCGCGGTAGACCGGGTTTGTCTGGAGCAGCTCCTCGTCCGTGCCGCGCCCGACGATTCGCCCGCCGTCGAGCACGACGAGCTCGTCCGCGAGGGAGATCGTCGAGAGGCGGTGGGCGATGATGATCGTCGTCCGCCCCTTCATCGCCTCGCGCAATCCCAGGCGAATCCGCGCCTCGGTGGTCGCGTCCACGGACGCGGTCGCGTCGTCCAGGATCAGGATGCGCGGCTCCATGATCAGCGCGCGGGCGATGGCCAGCCGCTGGCGCTGGCCTCCCGAGAGCGTGATCCCCCGCTCCCCGATCACCGTGTCGTAACTGTCGGGGAGCTCGTCGATGAACTCGTGCGCCTGTGCGAGTGTCGCCGCACGGACGATCTCCTCGTCGGTTGCGTCGGGCCGGCCGAAGCCGATGTTCTCGCGCACCGACGCGGAGAAGAGGAAGGGGTCCTGCGAGACGATCCCGAGCTCGCGCCGCAGCGACTGGAGCTTGACGTCGCGCACGTCGACGCCGTCGATCGTGATCCGGCCTTCGGTCGCGTCGTAGAAGCGCGGCACGAGTGAGGCGAGCGTCGTCTTGCCGGAGCCGGTGTGCCCGATCAGCGCCACCGTCCGGCCGGGCTCGAGCTCGAGGTCGATGTTCTGGAGAACACGCCGGCCGGGGGCGTACTCGAACGAGACGTGCTCGTAACGCACGCGACCCTCGCCCGGCGGCATGTCGTCCGCGTCCGGCCGGTCGGAGATCTCCTCCGGCTCGTCCATGACCTCGAAGATCCGCTCGCCCGACGCCGTCGCTCTCTGCGACTGCCCGATCCACATGCCGAGCATGTGGAGGGGCATGACGAGCATGACGACGAGGACGTTGAAGAAGAAGAACGGCTTGAAGTCGAGCGTGCCGTGCGCGACCATCCGCCCACCGACGAACAGGACGCCGGCCTGCATGATGAGCGGCAGGAACGAGAGCAGCGGTATGTACAGCGCACGCTGCTTGTTCGCGTCGATGCTGCGCTCGAAGACCCGCTCGGAGCGATCGGCGAACTTTCGGAGCTCGTTCGGTTCCTGCGCGAACGACTTGACGACATGGACGCCGACGATGTTCTCCTCGGCGACCGTTGCGACGTCGGCCATCTTCTGCTGGACGTCGCGCAGCACCGGGTGCGAGACGCTCGAGTAGCGGTACGCGAAGACGACGATCAGCGGCGTGATCGCTGTCGCAACGAGGGCGAGTCGCCAGTTGACTGCGAACATGAGGGCGGTCGCTCCGACGACCATCAGCACGTTCTGGAAGAAGAAGATCAGGCCGTAGCCGAGGAAGAACCGGACCGTTTGCAGGTCGATCGTCGCACGCGACAGGAGCTGCCCCGTCTGGTGTCGGTCGTAGAAGCCGAACGAGAGCTTGAGCAGCTTCGCGTAGAGAGCGTTCCGCATGTCGAACTCGACTCCAAGCGCCTGCCGGCCGGAGATCAGGCGCCGGCCGGCCATGAAGATCGCGCGCGCCGCGCCGACCGCGAGCACGAGCCCGGCGACGGTGTAGAGCGCGTGGCTGCTTTTGGCGTGGATCGCCTGTGCGAGCGCGGTTGCTGTGAGGTAGGCGATCGCCATAGCCGCGGCCTGGGAACCGACGGCGAGCACGATCGAAACGACGAGTGACGCCTTGTACGGCTTGAGGAAGCCGAGCAGCCGGACGAAGGTCTGACGATAGGGCGGTCGAGTTGCCACCGTCGAAATCTAGCCGCCGCTACTTGCCCGGCGATGCTCGGCGCCAGAAGAATGCGCGCATGGAGCCCGAGTTCGATCGTGAAGCCACGTTCGACGACGACTACCTCTACTTCTACGCGGAGCTGCTGACGCCTGAGCGAACGGCGGCGGAGGTGGATTTGATCTGGAAGCTGCTCGAGCTCGAGCCGGGGCTGGAGCTCCTCGACCTGGCGTGCGGGCACGGGCGGATCGCGAACGCCCTGGCCGAGCGCGGCGTCCGCGTGACAGGGCTAGACGCAACGCCCTTGTTCCTCGAGCTGGCAAGGGCAGATGCCGAGGAGCGGGGAGTCGAGGTCGAGTACGTCGAAGGCGACATGCGCTCGATTCCCTGGTCGGGGCGGTTCGACAGGGTGCTCAACTGGTTCACGTCGTTCGGCTACTTCGACGACGACGAGAATCGAGCTGTGCTTGCGGAGGCGCACAAGGCGCTCAAGGCAGGCGGCCTACTGGCTGTCGAGGTGAACCACCGCGACTCGCTGCTGCCCCGCTATCAGGAAGAGACCGTGCTCGAGAAAGGGGACGACCGGATGATCGACCGGCACCGTTTGGACCTCGAGACGAGCCGCTCGCACGACGAGCGCACGATCGTCCGCGACGGCAAGCGCCGAACCTTCTCCTTCTCCGTACGCATGCTCACGGCCGCCGAGCTCCGCGATTGGATGCTCGCAGCCGGCTTCCGCGAGGCCCACGCGTACGGCGAGGACGGCGAGCCGATCACGCTCGAGCACAAGCGGATGACGGTCGTCGGCCGAAAGTAGATGTCACATACTCGGCCCAATCCCGTCACCCACGCGTGACGATTTCCTCAGTACGCTGAAACCCGGGGAGGAGGTTGGCTGTACCTCTTTAAGGGCGAGGGACCTGTAGGACGAGCATCGCCGCGTCAAGCGGGCGAGCGCACGACGACGAACCAGTGGCCTTCGAAGAGCACCTCGCCCCCGCCGAGCTCTTCGGCGAGCCCTTCGCCGGTGAAGTACCGCTTGAAGACCTCCCAGCGCGAGCCGTCTCGCAGCACCCGGGGCTGAAACTCCTCGGCCACCGGCGAATGCTGCGCCGACGAGTCGACGACGACGAGCTCCGGCGCGACCCTTCGTGCCTCTGCGAGAAAGCGCTCGCGGTCGCCTTCCTCGAGATGGCCATAGAAGTGCCCGGTGAAAACACGGTCGAAGGACCCGTCGGGAAACGGAAGCTCGATCGCATCGCCCACGGCAAAATCGCCGTCGGGCACGCGCTCCTGGGCGATGCCGAGCATCCGCTCGCTCGCGTCGATGCCGGCGATCTCGCCGCGCAGGTGCCGGGTGAGAAAGCCTGTTCCGCAGGCGACGTCGAGCGTGCGGGCCGGCGCCATTCGCCTGATCGCCTGGACGAGGCCCTCGAGCTCCTCCTCCCAACCCGGCCGGATCCGGTCGGAATAGAGGCCGACTCCGAGGTACCAGTCGTCGTATTCGGGCGCGCGGGCGTCGTAGTACGCCTTCACGCTCCTAGAGTACGCACGTGAGGTTGCCGCTCGAATCGGTGCCGAACTTCTCGGAAGGACGCGACCGGGCCACGATCGACGCACTGGCGGCCGCACTGGGAGAGCACGCGGAGTTGCTCGACGTTCACGCCGATGCGGACCACAACCGCTCCGTGTTCACGCTCGTCGGCGAGGAAGACGAGCTCCTCAGCGCGCTCCTCGCCGGCATCGTGTGCGCGCGCGAGCGCATCGATCTGCGCCGCCACGAAGGGGCTCATCCGCGGATCGGCGCCGCCGACGTTGTCCCGCTCGTGCCGATCGTGCCCGACGACATGCCGCGTGCTCGCGAGGCGGGCCGTGCGCTCGCCCGCCGCGTCGGCGAGGAGCTCGGGTTGCCGGTCTTCCTTTACGGGGAGCTCGCGCCGGGCCTCGGCCCCGCCTTCTTCCGGAAGGGCGGGCTCGATGAGCTCCAGAGCCGGATCGACGCGGGGGAGCTCGAGCCCGATTTCGGGCCGAAGCGCCTCGACGAGCGCGCGGGCGGAGTCCTCGTCGGAGCTCGGCGGCCACTCGTCGCCTTCAACGTCAACCTCCGCGGCGAGCTCGAGGCGGCTCAGGCCGTCGCCGCAGTCGTCCGCGAGACCGGCGGCGGCTTTCCGGGAGTTCGGGCGCTCGGTCTCGCGCTTCCGAGCGCAGGCCTCGTCCAGGTCAGCATGAACGTCGAGGACTGGGAGGCGGTCGCGCTGCATGAGATCGTCACCCGGGTCGAGCAAGAGGCGCGAGCGCGGGATGCCGAGGTCGTCGGCTCGGAGCTCGTCGGGCTGATGCCGGCCGGCGCGGCCGCCGCTGCTGCCGGCGCGATGCTCAGGATCGAGGGGTTCGACTCGTCCCGGGTGCTCGAGCTCCGCCTGCTCGGGCGCTGAGAGCGAGCCCGGCGAGGCCGGAGAGTGGGATCGCGACGGCTGCTGCCGCGAATACGCGCTCAGGCGCGGTCAGCGCAAAGAGCGGCGAGATGAAGAGGAGCCCCGTCGCGTGGGCGCCGCGGTGCACGAGCGCCACGAGCCCGGTCACGCGTCCGAGCAGCCCGTCGGGCACCTCCTCTTGGGCGGCCGAGTTGATGAGCACCCAGGCCGAGCCCTGTCCGATTCCAGCCCCGAGCCCTGCGGCGAGGGCGATGCCGAGCGAGCCGGTGACGGCGAAGAGCCCGTACGCCGGAAGGTAGAGCGTCCACGCGAGCATGCTTGCGCGTGCCTTGCGCCGCACCGGCCAGCGGGCAAGCGCCGCGCCTGCGCAGATCGAGCCGACCGCGTACGAGGCCGCGACGAGGGAGAAGCTGCCCGCCCCGCGTCCGAGGGTCGTCCGGACGAGCTCCGGTACGCCCACGATCCACGTGCCCGACGAGAGCGTGACCGCCACTCCGAGCACGACGACGGAAACCGCGAGGACAGGCCGCAGGCGCAACACAGAGAAGCCTTCCCGGATCCTCGGCCGCTCGGCTCCCGGGTCGGTCGTCCGGCGGGCGCGAACCCCGGCCAGCAACACGGCAGAGAGAAAGAACGAAGCGGCATTCAGCGCGAAGAAGGCGCTGATCGGGAGGAAGGTCAGGAGCAGGCCGGCAAGGGCCCAGCCGCCCACCGAAAGCGCGTCGGCCGTAGCGCGGACGAGGCCGTTGGCCTGTTGCACGTTCCGCCGGTCGACGAGCGCGGGCAGGAGCGCGCCGTACGCCGGTGCGAAGTAGCTGGTTGCGGTCGTGAGCACGAACGCCGCCGCGACGAGGGCGACGAGCGGCAGGTGCCCGGTGAGACCCGCGGCTGCGATCGGCACGAGGACGATCCCGCGAACGAGATCGGACGAGATCATCAGCTTGCGCCGGTCCCAGCGGTCGGCGGCGACGCCACCGTGCAGCCCGAAGAGGAGTGCCGGAACGCTGTCGGCCAGCCGGACAGCGATCACTCCGAGCGGCCCGCCCGCAACGAGGGCGAACCACATCAGCGCGATGTACTGGAAGGCGTCGCCGAGCTCGCTGATCGCGACCGCCACATAGGCGCGACGGAAGTTGCGGCGCCTCAACAGGTGGAGCGCGCGCTCCGGCTGGGCGGGACCCTCGGGGAGTTGTCCCTCGGGAGTGGCGGTTACGGGGTCCGTCACGCGCGTGTTCTACCTTCGAAGGAGAAGGCTAGACTCGCCACGCGATGGTCCAAACGACCGCGGTCCGCCTGACAGGAGAGGACCTCACCGCCGCCGACGTGTGGAAGGTCGCGGTCGAGGGCGCGACCGCCGAATTGGACGACTCCGCGCGCGAGAAGATGGCTGCGGCGCGCGAGGTTGTCGACCATGCCGTTGCTGCAGAAGGGCCGACGTACGGGGTGACCACGGGCTTCGGACGGTTCGTGTCGACGCGCGTGCCCGGAGAGCTGGCCGAGGAGCTCCAGCTCCGCCTACTGCGAAGCCACGCCTGCGGCGTCGGCGAGCCGTACCCCGACGAGATCGTTCGAGCGGCGCTGCTCATGCGCGCCAACACCCTTGCGAAGGGGTACTCCGGGACGCGGACGGAGGTGGCCCAGCGGCTGCTCGACTGTCTCGAGCGCGGCGTCTTGCCGGAGGTGCCGAGCCGGGGCTCGGTGGGCGCGAGCGGCGACCTCGCTCCGTTGGCCCATCTCGCGTTGCCCCTCGTCGGGGAGGGAAAGGCGAGGATCGACGGAGAGCTTCTCTCGGGCGCCGACGCACTTGCGCGCGTGGGGCTCGAGCCGCTTCGCCTGCAGGCGAAAGAAGGGCTCTCGCTAGTCAACGGGACGCAGTTCATGGGCGCATTCGCAGCACTCGGTGTCGTCCGCGCGCAGCGGCTCGCGAAGGCCGCCGACATCGCGTGCGCGCTGTCGCTCGAGGCGCTCCAGGGGTCGCGCGAAAGCTTCCTTCCCGAGATCCACGAGCTCCGCCCCCTGCGCGGCCAGGCGGCTTCTGCGGCAAACATCCTGGCGTTGCTCGACGGCTCGGCGATCATCGAGGCGCATCGCTGGTGCGACCGCGTCCAGGACGCGTACTCGCTGCGTTGCGCGGCCCAGGTGCACGGGGCCTCGCGTGACCTCCTGGAGTACGTGGAGCACACCGCCGGCATCGAGCTCAACGCGGCGACCGACAACCCGCTCGTCTTCAGCGACGGCGGCAGGCTTCTCTCGAACGGGAACTTCCACGGCCAGCCGCTCGGCTTTGCGCTCGACGCGATGGCGATGGCGGTCAGCGAGCTGGGTAGCATCTCGGAGCGTCGAACCGAGCGACTGGTCAACCCGGCACTTTCCAACGGGCTGCCTGCCTTCCTCGCCACAGACGGAGGCCTCAACTCGGGCTTCATGATCCCGCAGTACGTCGCCGCGGCGCTTGTCAGCGAAAACAAGGTGCTCTGTCATCCGGCGAGCGTCGACTCGATTCCGACGAGCGCCGGGCAGGAGGATCACGTTTCGATGGGCAACGCGTCCGGGCTGAAGGCGTGGCAGGTGCTCGAGAACGTCGAGCGGGTCGTCGCGATCGAGCTCCTGGCCGGTGCCCAGGCCGTCGAGCTTCACGCCCCGCTCGCCCCGGGGATCGGCGGCCTGGCGGCCCGCGAGCTCGTTCGCTCGTTCTCCCCGCGCCTCGGCGACGACCGGTCGCTGACGGACGACATCGAAGCGGTGGCTGCCGCGATTCGCGACGGATCCGTGGTCGCGGCCGTCGAGGCAGAGGCAGGGGCGCTGCAGTGAAGAAGGCGCGGACGCCGCGGACGCCGCTGCCGAAGCGGCCTTACCGCGCTACGGCAATCCTCTACGGGTCTTTCGCTGTCGTCTTCGCCGTCGTCGTCGCGGCGACGGGTGGCGCCCTCCTACCCAGGATCGACCACAGAGTCGGACACGACCGCCACTTCGTGATCGGCGCACTCCCGGTTGCCGCGGGGTGCTTTCTGCTCGCGACGGCGTACAGCTGGTGGCGCATCCGGCAGCGGCTGGAAGCGAAAGAGCGAGACTCGTGACGGCGATCGACAGCCTTGCGAGCTCCGTCGAGGCCCTCTGCGGCGACCTCTCCTCGATCCGCGCTCCGCGGGGGACGGAGCTGAACGCACGCTCCTGGTCGACCGAGGCCCCGCTCCGGATGCTCCTGAACAATCTCGACCCGGAAGTGGCCGAGCGGCCGGAGGAGCTCGTCGTCTATGGGGGATCCGGCAAGGCTGCGCGCAACCACGATGCGCTCCGGGCGATCGTTCGCTCGCTCCTCACCCTGGGTGAAGACGAGACGCTGCTCGTCCAGAGCGGAAAGCCGGTCGGCGTCCTGAGCACGCATCCCGGGGCGCCGCGCGTTCTGATCGCGAACGCGCTCCTCGTTCCGCGGTGGGCGACCTGGGACGAGTTCCGCCGGCTGGAAGCACTCGGGCTGACCATGTACGGCCAGATGACCGCGGGCAGCTGGATCTACATCGGGACCCAGGGGATCCTGCAGGGCACCTACCAAACGTTTGCCGCCGCGGGCGAGCAGCACTTCGGCTCGGCCGACCTGTCGGGGAGGACGATCCTCACCGCCGGTCTCGGAGGCATGGGCGGGGCGCAGCCCCTGGCGGCGACGATGTCGGGCGCGGCGATCCTTTGTGTCGAGGTCGATCCCGCCCGCATCGAGCGGCGTCTAGAAACCGGGTATCTCGATCGCGCGACCGAGTCGCTCGACGAAGCGCTTGGACTCGTGCGAGAGGCTGCCTCGGACCGTCGGCCGCTCTCGGTCGGGCTGCTCGGCAACGCGGCCGAGGTCGTGCCCGAGTTGGCTGCGCGAGGCGAGGCGTTCGATCTGGCGACGGACCAGACCGCTGCCCACGATCCGCTGACCGGGTACATCCCCGTGGGGCTGTCGCTCAACGGGGCAGATGCGCTGCGGGCGAGCGACCCGGACGAGTACCTGCGCCGCGCCCGCGAGTCGATTGCGCGTCACGTCGAAGGGCTGCTCGAGCTCGTCCGACGCGGAAGCTATGTTTTCGATTATGGCAACAATCTTCGTGGGGAGGCCTATGAGGCCGGCGTAGAGGATGCGTTCACATACCCGGGCTTCGTCCCGGCCTATATCCGACCGCTCTTCTGCCGCGGGATCGGTCCATTCCGGTGGGCGGTGCTCTCCGGGGACGAGCGCGACATCGCGACCATCGACGCGGCGTTGAAGGAGCTGTTTCCGGACGACAGGCTCCTCCAGCGCTGGCTCGAGCTCGCGCCGGAGCGTGTCCAGTTCCAGGGTCTGCCCGCCCGGATCTGCTGGCTCGGCCTGGGCGACCGCGCACGAGCAGGGCTTGCGATCAACGAGCTCGTTCGATCGGGCGAGGTTCGGGCTCCGGTCGTGATCGGGCGCGATCACCTCGATTCGGGCTCGGTGGCGTCGCCCTATCGCGAGACCGAGGCGATGCGCGACGGGTCCGATGCGATCGCGGACTGGCCGATCCTGAACGCGCTCGTCAACGTCGCCGCCGGTGCGAGCTGGGTCAGCGTGCACCACGGGGGTGGCGTGGGCATCGGCAACTCGATCCATGCGGGCATGGTCGTCGTCGCCGACGGCACCGACGAGATGGCCGAGCGTCTCGAACGGGTGCTGACGACCGACCCTGCGACGGGTGTGCTCCGCCACCTCGATGCCGGCTACGAAGAGGCGGTCGAAGCGGCCGCCCAGCACGGGCTGGAGCCGCCGATGCCGCCGCGCACCGCAGAGTGAGCTTGTCCGGCGAGCCCGAGCGGCTGCTCGTCCGCGACCTGGCGCAGCTCGTCAGCCCTGCCGGGAACGACGTGCCGCTGCGCGGGCACGCGCTCGGCGAGGTCGAGGTCGTCGAGGACGCGTACCTTCTCTGCGAGGGGGGTCGGGTCGCGGCGGCGGGCAGGATGCGCGACCTCGTGCCGCTCGACGGCGAGGTCGAGGAGCTGGACGGCAGAGGTCTCTGCGCTCTGCCCGGGCTCGTCGACTGCCATACGCACGCCTGCTTCGCGGGCGATCGGGCCGAGGAGTTCGAGCTGCGCGCCATCGGTGCGAGCTACGAGGAGCTGCACGCGGCGGGCGGCGGCATCCTCGCTACCGTCGAGGCGACCCGCGCTGCGGGAGAGGACGGGCTCGTCGCCTCGGTTCGCCGGCACCGGGACTGGATGTTCCGAGCGGGCACGACGACGTTCGAGGCCAAGTCCGGGTACGGCCTCGATCGCGAGACCGAGCTCGCGTCCCTGCGGGCGATCGCGGCCGAGGGCGGCGTTCCGACATGGCTCGGGGCACACGCGGTCCCGCCGGAGTTCGCTGGCGCCGACGCTTATCTCGACTTCGCCCTCGCCGAGGTCTTGCCGGAGGCGGCTCGGATCGCGGAGATGGCGGACGTCTTCCTCGAGCGCGGCGCGTTCACGGCCGAGCAGGCGCGGCGCTACCTCGGTGCCTGTCAGGACGCCGGCCTCGGGCTCCGCCTGCACGGCGACCAGTTCACCGAGGCCGGGGCGGTTCCGCTCGCCGTCGAGCTCGATGCAAGGTCTGTCGACCACCTCGAGGCGACGGGCGCAGACGGCGTCCGCACGCTTGCCGACAGCGAGGTCGTCGCCGTGCTGCTCCCGGTGGCAGCGCTCGTTGTCGGGCGGCCGATGCCGCCGGCGCGGGCCCTTGTCGATGCGGGAGCAGCGGTCGCGTTGGCGACGGACTTCAACCCGGGAAGCGCTTTCTGCGAGAGCCTGCCGCTCGTCTGCTCCCTCGCGTGCACGCAACTCCAGCTCTCCCCGGCTGAGGCGCTCGGCGCCTGCACTGTCAACGCGGCGCACGTGCTCAGGCGCGCAGATCGAATCGGCCGCTTGGCGCCGGGCTACCAGGCCGACGTGGTTCTCCTCGATGCCCCCGACTGGCGCTACCTCGCCTACCACGTCGGCGGCCCTGTGGTGAAGTCGGTTCTCTGCGAGGGGCGGGTCGCTTAGGCTAGCCGCGTGCCCTCCCGCAAGCAGCGGCGTCGCCGCGCGAAGGATCGCCGTCACGAGTACGAGTACGTCTACGTGGACGAGGAGGGTCGCGAGGTCGAAGTTGACGAGGCGCCGGAGGAACGGAAGAAGACCGACCGGCGCCCGGCGCCGAAGACGCGCTCCGGAAGAAAGGTCGAGCCGGCGTCGTGGCGCCGAGTCGGCACGCGCGCCCTGATCTTCGCGCCGCTCATGTTCATCACGATCCGGCTCCTCGAGAAGAAGGAAGCGCTCGGCGCCAGCATCCTGCGCACGGTCTTCCTGCTCGCGCTCTTCCTTCCATTCAGCTACGTGATGGACTCGATGCTCTACCGGTCCTACCTGCGGCGAACCCGCGCGAGCCGCGAGGACTCGAAGAAGAAGCCCTAGCTCGAGAGCTCTTCGCTGCCGCGGTAGTGGCCCTCGCCGGGCCACGGCGCGAGAAGCAGGAGGATCTTCGCGCCCGTCTCGCTGGCGACGACGTGCCGCTCGTCGGGCTCGAACGCCGCGAGCGTTCCGGTTCCGGCCTCCAGCGTCTCGCCGCCCGCCTCGATTCTGACCGAGCCGTCGACGACGACGAGGAACGCATGCTCCTTCACCTGGTGGTCGCCGAGCTCCTGGCCCGGATTGAGCCCGATCAGGACGGCCCGGACTTCGTCGGACGACTGGAGGACGACGGGCGAGCGACTCCCGTCGGGAGTCTCGATCTCCGGCAGTCGCCAGCTCCGCATGCGGCGATCCTAACCGCCGGGAGAGCCGCGGAGGACGCCGTTAGACTCGGCCCATGAACCTCGCCGTCGACCGCTACGAGCTCGGCCCGGCCGGGACGAACTGCTACGTCGTGCGCCGGGAGCCTGGGGCAGCCGAAGCGGTCGTCGTCGATCCGGGCGCCGACGTGGAGCAGCTTCCGGCCGAGTGTGCGGGAATCCTGATCACGCACTCGCATTGGGACCATCTGGGCGGCGTCGCCGATCTGGCCGAGCGAACAGGAGCCAAGGTCCATATGCCGCGGCAGGAAGCGCCGGTCCTCGCGCACCCGGCTGACTGGTTCCCCGAGATTCCCCTGCGCGCCTACGACGCGGACGTCCTGCTCGACGGCGGCGAGACCATCGAGCTCGCCGGCATCTCCTTCGAGACGCTGAACGTCCCGGGCCACTCGCCCGGCCACGTTGCCTTTCACGCGGAGGGCGCGCTCTTCTCCGGCGACGTCCTCTTCGCCGGCTCGGTGGGCCGAACCGACCTCCCGTTCAGCGACTGGGACACGCTCGTCGAGTCGATCCGCGCGCTGATGGATCTCCTGCCGCCGGAGACAGTCGTCTTCCCCGGCCACGGCCCCGAGACGACGCTCGGCGCGGAGCTCGCCCGCAACCCGTTCCTCGCCGAGCTGCGCGCCTCGTGAAGTTCGAGGCGCCCAGGGGAACCCATGACGTCCTCCCCGCCCAGCAGCCCCTCTGGGAGCACGTGATTCGAGAGGCGGAGGCGCTCTGCTCGACCTACGGGTACGGGCGGATCACGACGCCGCTCTTCGAGGACACGGGCCTCTTCGCGCGCACGTCCGGCGAAGGCTCGGACATCGTCTCGAAGGAGATGTACACGTTCACCGACCGCGGCGACCGCTCGCTGACCCTGCGACCCGAGGGGACGGCGCCGGTCGCCCGCGCGTACATCCAGCACGGCCTCCACCGCGAGCCGCAGCCGGTGAAGACGTTCTTCATCGGCCCGATGTACCGCTACGCCGCCCCGCAGCGGGGGAAGTTCCGGGAGTTCTGGCAGTTCAACGTCGAGGCCATGGGCACCGACGACCCGGCGGTCGACGCCGAGGTGATCCAGCTCTTCGACGAGCTGCTGCGGCGGCTCGAGATCCGCGGCTCCTGGCTCGAGCTGAACTCGATCGGCGACCGGACGTGCCGCCCGGCCTACCTCGAGAAGCTGAACGCCTGGCTCGACGAGCATGCCGAGGAGCTCGACGAGGAGACCCGCGCCAAGCGGGAGACGAGCCCGCTGCGCGTCTTCGACAACCTTTCGCAGAAGCCGGAGACCGTCCAGCTCGCGCTGGCTTCGGCGCCGAAGATCGGCGAGTCGCTCTGCGACGAGTGCCAGGACCACTTCGACGCGGTGCGCCGGTATCTGGATGCGTACGGGGTCGAGTACCGGATCGCCCCGACACTCGTGCGAGGGCTCGACTACTACACGCGCACCACCTTCGAGTTCATGGGCGAGGCGCTCGGAGCCCAATCGTCCCTTTGCGGCGGCGGCCGTTACGACTACCTGCTCGAGGAGATCGGCGGCCCTGCGACGCCGGCCGTCGGCTTCGCGAGCGGGATCGAGCGCCTCGTCCTGTCGCTGACCGAGCAGGGCGCGGAAGGGCCTGCGCCGGAGATCGACGTCTTCTTCGCGGTCGAGGACGACGCCGCGCGGCCCGACGTGCTCGCGGCGATGGCGAAGCTCAGGCGCTCGGGTCGCTCGGCGGACACGGACTACGCGGGACGCTCGCTCAAGGGGCAGCTCACGCAGGCCGGGCGGCTCGGGGCCCGGGCGACCGTGATCGCGCTCCGTGACAGCGTGACCGTGCGACGTGGAGGAGCGAAGGACGAGGAGTTCGCATCGCTCGCGGAAGCCGTGGAGAGCCTGTGAGCTGGCGAGACCTGGGAGCGGGGGAGGTCCGGCCCGAACACGTGGGACAGCGCCACACGCTCGCGGGCTGGGTCGCGACGCGCCGCGACCACGGCGGGCTCGTCTTCATCGATCTCCGCGACGGCACCGGTGTCAGCCAGCTCGTCGTCAACCCCGAGAACGCTCCCGAGGCAGCGGCCGCGGCGCACGACATCCGCAACGAGTTCGTCCTCCAGGCCGAGGGCGAGGTCGCCGCGCGCACGCCCGAAAACGTCAATCCCGGCCTGCCAACGGGCGAGGTCGAGCTCCAGGTCGACAAGCTCGTGGTCATCTCGCGCAGCCCGCCGCTCCCGTTCCAGCTCGACGAGGAGAACGTCGACGAGACGCTGCGCATCCGCTACCGGTGGCTCGACCTCCGGCGCGACCGGCTCCAACGCAACCTCCGTCTGCGCGCCCACATGGTCTCGATCATCCGCCGCGTGATGGAGGCAGCCGGATTCCTCGACATCGAGACGCCGATCCTCTTCAAGCCGACGCCGGAGGGCGCGCGCGACTTCCTCGTCCCGTCGCGGCTTCAGAAGGGCCGCTTCTTCGCCCTGCCGCAGTCACCGCAGATCCTGAAGCAGCTCCTCGTGATCGGCGGCTTCGAGCGCTACTACCAGATCGCCCGCTGCTTCCGGGACGAGGATCTGCGCGCCGACCGCTCGCACGAGCTGACCCAGCTCGACGTCGAGATGGCGTTCCCCGACGTCGACTTCATCATCGAGCTGATGGAGAAGATGGTCCGCGAGATCTGGAGCGAGACGCTCGGTGTCG
>JBGOSR010000007.1:0-23899 GCA_041476065.1 Gaiellaceae bacterium | reverse complement strand
GCCTGATCGGGCGGTCGATCATGCGCGCCGTCAGGATCGCGCGCTCGGTCGGACGGCCCTCACGCTTGAAGAAGCCTCCCGGGATCTTGCCGGCGGCGTACATCCGCTCCTCGACATCGACCGTGAGCGGGAAGAAGTCGGCGCCTTCACGCGCTTCCATCTTCCCCTGGGCCGTCGCCAGAACCATCGTGTCGCCCGATCGGACGACGACGGAGCCGTCGGCCTGCTTGGCCAACTTGCCCGACTCGAAGGTCATCTCCTGATCGCCGACGGTCACCGAGACCGTGGTCAGGTTGTCAGTCATCGTGCTCATCTATTCCTCCACTTCTTCGTGGAGAGTGCAGTTTGGGGCAGCTCTTCTCTTTCTCCCAGGGACAGGATTCATCCTGTCCTGGCGTACTCAAGAAGGGCTCTCTCAAACTTCCACCCTCCAATCTGGTGGCCCGTGCCAGGTTGAACCTGGCACGGGAGGTGGTAGGGCTCTCTCTAGCGCCTCAGGCCCAGCTCCTTGATCAATTCTCGGTAACCCTCGACGTTCTTGCGCTGGAGGTAGTTCAGGAACCGCCTGCGCCGTCCGACCAGCTTGAGTAGGCCTCGACGCGAGTAGTGATCCTTCGGATGCGCGCGGAGGTGCTCCGTCAGCTCGTTGATCCGTGTGGTCAAGAGCGCGATCTGCACCTCTGGCGAGCCCGTGTCTGCGTTCGTCCGGCCATGGCGGCCGATGATCTCCAGCTTCGCTTCCTTCGTAAGGGTCACTGATCTCCTTTGTCGTGAGTCCGCCGTCCAAGTCCGCCGCGGGAAGCGCCGCGCACAGCCGAGACTGCGGTCGGCCCTTAGGGTACCAATCCGACCGTTCAGGGGCCGATTTTCAGCGGCAGAGACGCCGTCGAGGCGTCGCCCTTCTTCGTGCGCAGGACGAAGTTCGCCTGCCACTCTCCCGGCATGACGAACGTGTAATCGCCCTTGTACGTGCCGCACTTCATCTGTCGCATGGCGCGCTCGATCAACGTCATCAGATGAGGCGAGATCATCTCCCCGTAGACCGTGAGATTGGCGCCGCAGATAGGAGCTCCGGAGGCGCGGTCCTTGGCCCGGAGGATGAACGTGCGGTTGTACGCGCCGTGGGAAATCGCCTTCACCGAGATCTTCGCATTCCCGTACGACTGGAACCCCGCCGGCGGAGGAGCAGGCTGGCCGGACGCCGTCCCGCTGCCGCCGCTGCATCCGGTCATTGCCAGGCCGAAGCCGAGCAGAATGGCACATAGAGACGTTCGGCGCATTTCCACAGGATAGGGACCGTCTTTACGCTCCGGGCATGAGAGCCGTCGCAGCCGGGCATCCCGCAACAGCAGACGCGGGCTTCGAGATCCTCGACGCAGGCGGGAGCGCCGCGGACGCGGCCGTTGCCGCCTGCCTTGCTTCGTGCGTGGCGGAGACCGTGATGACGGGCCTCCTCGGCGGCGGGCACGCGATCTACTTCGACGCGGCGAGCGAGCGGGCAGCGAACCTCGACTTCTTCGTCGCCATGCCGGGGCTGGGACGTGAGCCCCGGCAGGTCGCGCTCCTGGAGCTCGAGGTCCCGTTCGGCTCAGAGCTCGTCCACTACGCGGTCGGCATCGGGTCGTGCGGCGTACCGGGCATCGCAGCCGGCCTCGATGCGCTCTGGGGAGAGTTCGGCCGGCTGCCCTGGAACCGAGTCGTCGAGCCCGCGCTCCGCCTCGCCCAGGGTGCGATCCCGATGCTCCCCGCCCACGCGTCCTGCCTTGCGATGCTCGCGCCGGTGATGACGATGAACGAGGGCGCGGCCATCTACTCGCCCGGCGGCTCTCTGCTCGCGGAAGGCGACCTGCTCCGCCAGCCGGGGCTCGTCGAGGCGCTGGAGACGGTGGCCGACGAGGGTCCGCGGGCGGTGTACGAAGGCACAATCGGCAAGGCGCTGCTCGTGCTCATAGCGGAGCGTGGCGGGCTTGTGACCGAGGAGGACCTCTCTTCGTACGAAGCCACCTGGCTGGAGCCGGTCAACGTCGAGCTCCGCGGTTTCGACATCGTCACGCGGGCCGGCCTCTCCGACTTTCCGGGAGTCCTCTCCTCGCTTCCGCCGCTCCACGGCCTCGAAGAGCCAGAGCGTGCCCTGGCCTTAGTCGAGGCGCTCCGCGACGAGCCGCAGGGCCAGAACGGGACGACGAACCTCTCCGTGACCGACGACGAGGGCAACGCCTGCGTGCTGACGACGAGCCTCGGTCTCGGCTCAGGCGACTTCCTCCCGGGCTTCGACCTTCATCTGAACAGCATGCTCGGCGAGGCCGACCTGCTGACCGGGCCGCCTCTGGAGCCGGGCGAGCGCATGGCGAGCATGATGGCGCCGTCGCTGGCCCTGGACGTGAACGGTGTTGCGCTCGCGGCCGGGGCAGCGGGAGGCACGCGGCTGCGCAGCGCTTTGCTCCAGGTCGTCGCCGGCCTCCTCGACGAGGGGCTCGATCCGCAGGTCGCCGTCGACCGGCCTCGTCTGCATCCGGTTGGATCGCTCGTGCACGTCGAGCCGGGCTTCGGCGCGGAGACGATCTCGGCGCTCGACTCAGCGGGCTTCGAAGTGCGCGAGTGGCCGGATCGCCATCACTACTTCGGCGGCGTCAGCGCAGTCACGCGGAACGCCGCCGCAGGCGATCCTCGCCGGAGTGGCGCGGCTCGAGCTTCGTGAGGTTCGAGGCCGAACTTGCGGTCTATGCCGGCCGATCGGCATGTCTAGCCAGGGCCACGTCGGCTTCGATCTGCCGGATTAGGTCACCCTCGGTCTCGAATGCCTGCTCGTCCCGCAGGCGCTGCCACAGCTCGACGACGAGGCGCTGCCCGTAGAGGTCGCCGGAGAAGTCCAGGAGGTACGCCTCTACGCGCCGTTCGTGCCCTCCGTAGTGCGGGTTCATGCCGATCGAAACCGCTGCGCGGTGCCCCGCAGCCGCTCCCGCATAGATCCCGTTTCCGGGCACGAGCAGGTCCGGGCGAACGTCGAGATTCGCCGTCGGAAAGCCGAGCGTCCCTCCCCGCGCCTCACCCGTGACAACGGGCCCCTCCACCTCGACCGGACGGCCAAGGAGCTTCGCCGCACCTGCAACGTCGCCGGTGCGGACAAGGTCGCGGATCCGGCTCGACGACACGCCGTCCAACACAGGCACCGAGCGAACGTCGAAGCCCAGGCTCCGCAGTAGCTCCAGATCGCCCGTGCGACCGCGACCGAACCGGAAGTCGGCGCCGGCGACCACGACCTCCGCCCCGATCGGCCGAAGCACTTCCGCGGCGAACTCCTCCGGCTCGAGGCGAGCGAGGTCGAGCGTGAACTCGACGACGAGCGCCGCTTCGACGCCGAGATCTTCCAGAAGCTCGAGGCGCCGCTCGAGGGTCGTGAGCAGCTCGACCCGGTTCCCGAACGCTGTCCGGGGATGCGGGTCGAAGGTGACGACCGTCGGCTCGTGCTCGGCCGTTAGCGCGGTCTCGATCACGCGCCGATGGCCCAGATGCACGCCGTCGAACGTGCCGAGCCCGACTGCCCGGGGGCCGCCGCCGAGCTCCTGAGGCGAGCGTGCGACCTTCATTGCTCGAGGGCCGCGAGCGCCTCGTCTGGTGGGACGATGCGCTCGGGGTCGGCGTCTTCGACGTCGAACGGACCCACGTGCGTGCGGCGCAGGCTGATGCAGTGGCCTCCGAGCGCCTCCGCGAGCGCGCGGATGTAGCCGCCGGAGCTGATGTGCACGGCGAGACGGGCCACGCGGCCGTCGTAGTCGACCAGGTCGAGCGCGTGCACCGTCGTCCTGCGCATGGGCATCTCCACCGCGACACCCCGGCGATGCAGCTTGTACGCGCGCTCGCCGCCGATCTTCACCGCCGAGGCCGTCGGGATGCGCAGGTCGACTTCGCCGCGCAGCTCGACGATGCGCGCCTGGAGCTCACCCTCCGGCAGAGGCTCGTGCTCGTCGACGACCTCACCCTCGGGATCGCCGGTTGACGTAACCGTGGACAGATCGATCGCCGTCTCGTAGCGCTTCGTAAGCCCGACGAAGCGCTGCGCCTCCTTCGTGAATGCCCCCAGCAAGACGAGGAGGAGGCCCGTTGCGAACGGGTCGAGCGTCCCCGCGTGGCCTGCGCGCGCTCCGGTTCGGTCGCGCAGGTCGCGGACGATCGCAAACGACGAAGGGCCCGCCGGCTTGTCGAAGAGCACGAGCCCTCTCGGGTCCAGGGCTCTAGGTGGCACGCGCGTCGGCGAACTCGCGGCGGATGAACTCCGTGATCTCCTCGATCGAGTCACTGCTGGAGAACCCCGCCGCCTGCCGGTGCCCGCCCCCGTCGCCGGATGCCCGTGCGATCTTCGATACGTCGAGCTCGTCGACGGAAGCGCGCAGGCTGATCCTGCGCGCCGGGGCGTCCTCACGCGGCGGCTCGCGAATGAGCGCGGCCATGTCCGCACCCTCGACCGCGCGCAGGTAGTCGATGATCCCCTCCGAATACGGCTCGGCCGCCCCGACCTCGGCGAAATCGCCCCGCAGCAGGTACGAGATCACGAGCCGGCCGCCCTCGTAGATCTGGGCCCGCTCGAGAGCCCGGGCGAGCAGCTTCAGCTTGGCGAACTGGACGCTCTCGTAGACGCCCTGGAAGATCTTGTGCACGTCGGCTCCCGCTTCGACGAGCTCGGCAGCGAGGCGGAGGGCCTTCGCCGTCGTGTTCGTGTACTGGAAGCGACCGGTGTCGGTCACGAGCGCGATGTAGAGCGCCTCGGCGATGTCCGGGGTCAGCTCCACGTCGAGCTCCCGCAGGAGGTCCCGCACGATCTCGCCGGTCGAGGATGCGTCCGCGACGACGAGATTGACCCCGCCGAAGCGCGTGTTGTCGTGGTGGTGGTCGACGTCGACGACGAGCGGCGCGCTCGCGAGGACCTCCGGATCAGGACCGAGCCGGCTCTCGTTCGCGCAGTCGAGAGCGAGGAGAACGCGACCGCCCGCGTCATCCGGAACCGAGCGGCGCAGGTTGTCGAGCGGCATCCACGCGTACTCGCGCGGGAGCGGCACCTCGCCGGAGAGGTACATGACGACGTCCTTGCCGAGGGCTTCGAGGCCGAGCTTCGCGGCGAGGAGCGAGCCGAGTGCGTCCCCGTCGGGGTTCTCGTGCGTCGTGACGAGGAAGCGATCGTGGGAGCGGATCGCCTCCGCGACAGCGTCGAGCTCGGCTTTGGTCGTCTGGGGCGAGCTCATCGATGAGGGCCGTCCTGAGGCACCGCTTGAGGTCGATCAGCCGCCCCCACGAGCTCAACTTCAATCATCCGGTTGAAGCTCATCGATGAGTTTCGACATGCGCACGCCGTAGTCGACGGAACGATCGTATTCGAAGGCGAGCTGCGGGGTTCGCTTCATCCTCAGCTCGTTGGCCAGCCGCGCCTGGAGGACGCCGTGGGCCGACGCGAGGCCCTCGAGTGTCCGCTCGCGCTTGCGCTCCGACCCGAGGACGCTCACGTAGACGCGAGCCTGCCGAAGATCGGGCGTCGTATCGACCCCGGTCACCGTGACGAAGCCGATCCGCGGGTCCTTCAGCTCGCCGATGGCGGAGGCAAGAGCCTCGCGCACCGCCTCGTTGACCCGTCGCATTCGGTCAGACATCGGGCGACACGACCTCTCTCTCCGCTCGGACGAGCTCGTACTCCTGCCCGTTCAGGTAACGGACCGCCTGCTCCATCAGGTGCTCCACCTCGTTGTGCTCGCGGGCGACGCAGGCCACCGTCAGACGGGCGCGCTGCCAGAGGTCGTGGTGGTCGACCTCGGCGACCGAAGCGCCGAAGCGGTTCTGGAGTTGCGCCTTCGCCGACTTGACGTGCTTGCGCTTGCCCTTGAGCGAGGCGGCCTCGGGGAAGTGAAGCTCCACCGAGAGGATGCCTACATAGCCGGCGCCCATGGCCTGAAGCCGCGTCAGGCGGCTTCTGGAGGTGCGGATAGATCCGTGCGCTCGATCTGGCGCACCTCGTAGGCCTCGAGGACGTCGCCTTCCTTCACGTCGTTGAAGCCGTCGAGGAGGATCCCGCACTCGAAGCCTTCCTCCACTTCGCGGGCGTCGTCCTTGAAGCGCTTGAGCTGCGAGATCGAGCTCTCCTGGACGACGGCGCCGTCGCGGACGACGCGCACCTTGGCGCCGCGGCGGATGACCCCGGTCGTCACGTAGCTGCCGGCGATCGTCCCGAGGCGCGAGACCTTGAAGAGCGTGCGCACCTCCGCCTCGCCGAGAGTCGCCTCGGTGGAGACCGGCTTCAGCATGCCGACGAGCGCCTGCTCGATCTCCTCGGTCAGCCGGTAGATCACGTCGTAGGTGCGGATCTCGACGCCTTCGCGCTCGGCGGAGGCGCGCGCCTCGGCGTTCGGCCGTACGTTGAAGCCGACGATCATCGCGTTTGACGCAGTCGCCAGCATGACGTCGTTCTCCGAGATGCCTCCAACGCCGGTATGGATGACGTTCACGCGCACCTCGGGATGCTGAATCTTCTGGAGCTCGGAGACGGCTGCCTCGACCGAGCCGTCCACATCGGCCTTGATCACGAGGTTCAGGTCCTGGACGGCTCCCTCCTGCATCTCGGAGAAGAGCGATTCGAGGGAGATACCGGCGGGCCGGCGCTGTGCCATCTGCTCTCGCCGGAACCGCTCTCCTCGCAGCTGCGCGAGATCGCGAGCCCGTCTGTCGTTCTCGACGACACGGGCATGCTCGCCGGCGGCCGGCGGCTTGTCGAAGCCGATGATCTCGACCGGATCGCCGGGAAGGGCCTCGTGCACCTTTTCCCCGCGATACGTGTGTAGCGCCCGAACCTTCCCCCAGGCATCGCCGGCGACGATCGCGTCCCCGACCCGCAGGGTGCCTCGCTGGACGAGCATCGTCGCGACCGGGCCGCGGCCGACATCCAGACGCGACTCGATGATCGGTCCTGAGGCCTCGGCGTTCGGGTTCGCGGTCAGCTCGAGCTCGGCGTCGGCGACGAGGAGCACCTTCTCGAGTAGGTCGTCGAGATTCAGCTTCTCCTTCGCGGAGACGTCCGAGAACTGCGTCGAGCCTCCCCATTCCTCGGGCTGGAGGTCCTCGTTGACGAGCTCCTGGCGGACCCGCTGGGGGTCAGCGCCCTCCTTGTCGACCTTGTTCACCGCGACGACGATCGGCACCTTGGCCGCGCGCGCATGCGCGATCGACTCCTGTGTCTGGGGCTTGACGCCGTCATCTGCTGCAACGACGAGCACGGCGATGTCCGTCACCTTCGCGCCGCGCGCACGCATGGCCGTGAACGCTTCGTGGCCGGGCGTGTCCAGGAACGTGATCTTACGGCCCTCGTGCTGGGCCTGGTACGCGCCGATGTGCTGGGTGATCCCGCCCGCCTCGGTCTCGACGACCGAGGCTTCGCGGATCGCGTCGAGGAGCGTCGTCTTGCCGTGGTCGACATGGCCCATGATCGTGACCACGGGCGGCCGCGCAGCGAGATCCTCCTTCGCGTCCTCGTAGACCTCGGGGAGCTCGTCTTCCTCCGCGACGTGCTTGATCGTCACTTCGCGCTTGACCTCGGCGGCGATGAGCGCGACGGCCTCGTCCGAGAGCGTCTGGGTGATCGTCACCATCGAGCCCAGGCCCATCAGGATCTTGATCAGCTGCGCCGCCGGCACTCCGAGCGCCTGCGACAGATCCTTGACAGTGACGCCCGAGTTGACGGTGACGGGCCCTGTCGGCTGGGGACCGGGCGGCGCCTTTGGTCGGGTTTCCTCTCGACCCCGCGTCTGTCGCGAGTCCTGCCGGCCGCGCGCCGAGCCGGAATCGATGACGACGCGCCGCTTGCGGCCGCCGGGGGCCTGCCGCGGCCGGACCGGTCGTTTCGGACGGTTATTTCCCTTGGAATCAGCCATTTCTCTCCGTACTAGTGTAGAGACGAGCGAGCGTCGGTTCGACCCGGACGGGCGTGCGCAGCGTCCGGGGGAAGCCGCGGTTCGCGACGGCGCGCTCGAAGCACTGGAGCCGCCTGCACGTGTAGACACCCCTTCCCGGCGCCTGCGCGCCTGGCGTGAGCGCCCCCTCCTGCGCTACGAACCGCAGGAGCTCGCTCTTCGGTGCCTTCCGCCCGCAGCCGGCGCACGTCCTCTCCGGGCCCGGCGTCACGCCGCGCTTGGCTCGTCTTCCTCCTCGGAAGGCGTGTCCTCGACGGTGACGGCGACCTGCGGCTCGGCCTGGGCAACCTCCGGCTCGGCCAGCTCCTCCTGCGGCTCGGCCTCGTCGGGCTCCTGTGCGTCGGGCGCGGGTCCTTCCAGGTCGGCGGGCTCCTCCGCGGGCAGAGGCTCTTCGGTGGCTTCCTCCACTCCGGATTCCTCCGCTACGGGCTCCCCGACGACCGGATCTTCGACGCCTTCCACCTCCTCCGCAGGCATTTCCTCGTCGGGCTCCTCGTCGCTGAAACCGCCGACGACCTGCGAGGCCTCGAGCGTCTCGCCACGCGCCTCGCGCTCTGCGAGCTCACGGTGCGCGGGAATGCCACAAAAGCGGGACGCGGGAACGGCCGCGTTCGGGCAGCGCTTGCCGTTGGCGAGAATCGCCGAGCAACGGCCCGAGAACTCCTCGCCGTCGGAGCCGCCGGCGAAAGCAGCCTCGGCCTCGGCCTGCGCGAACTCGGCGTCGGATTGGATGTCCACCTTCCAGCCGGTAAGGCGCGCGGCGAGGCGGGCGTTCAGACCCTCCTTGCCGATCGCAAGCGCGAGCTGGTCTTCGGGGACGATGACCGTCGCCTCCTTCGTCTCGTCGTCGACGAGCACCTCGCGAACGCGCGCCGGCGACAGAGCCTTGGCGATGAAGCGGGCGGGCTCGGTGTTCCACGGGATGATGTCGATCTTCTCGCCGCGGAGCTCGGAGACGACCATGCGCACGCGCGAGCCTCGCGGCCCGACGCACGCGCCGACCGGGTCGACGCCCTGGGCGTGCGACTCGACGGCGATCTTGGAGCGGTACCCCGGCTCACGCGCGACGCCGCGGATCTCGACGAGGCCGTCGGCGATCTCGGGCACTTCGAGCTCGAAGAGGGTCCGAATCAGCTCGGGATCCCGCCGCGAGAGGATCACCTGCGGGCCCTTCGTCCCGGAGCGCACCTCGGTGATGACCGCCTTGATCCGGCTTCCCTGCTCGTAGCGCTCGCCGTCCACCTGCTCCGAGCGGGGCAGCAGCGCCTCGACCTTGCCGAGATCGACGAGGACGTTGTTGCGGTCGCCGGCCTGCTGGACGATGCCCGTGACGACCTCGGTCACGCGGTCGACGTACTCCTCGTACATCATCTCGCGCTCTGCCTCCCGGATCCGCTGCAGGATCACCTGTTTCGCGGTCTGCGCGGCGATGCGCCCGAAGTCGTGGGGCGTCACATCCGCGCGCTTGACTTGATCCGGCGGCACCTCCGACCAGTCGACGTCGAGGTCCTCGTCGTTGATCAGCGTGTGCGAGTGTTCGCGGTTCTCGGCCTCGAGCGCCTCGAGCTCGGTGATTGCACGCTCACGGGCTTCCTCGATCAGCCGCGCCTCTATATCGGGCGGCAGGTCGATGGAGTAGACGCGGAAATCGCCTTCGTCGTCGAGCTCGACCGTCGCGTGACGGGACGCTCCAGGAGTCTTCTTGTAGGCAGCGAGCAAGGCGTCCTCGAGCGCCGCGATCAGCGTCGCCCCGTCGATCCCCTTTTCCTTCTCGATGACGTGAACGGCTTCGATGATCTCTCGGGTCATCCGGTTCCTTCCTCCAGCACGTTTCCGCGCACGATCGCCTCGTATGGAATCTCGACCGCCTCGTCCTTGCCCGCAGCGACCCGGACCGCGCGCTCACCCGCGTCGACGAGCTCCCCGCGAAACCGTTTCCGGCCGGCGATCGGGTCGGCGGTGCGGAGGGCGACCTTGCGGCCGACCGCGCGCTCGAAATGCGGGCGGCGCCGGAGAGGAGGCTCGGTACCGGGCGAGGAGACGTCGATCGAGTATTCGACGAGGTAGCCGCGCAGGGCTTCGGTCACGCGCTCGCAGAGCGCATGGTCTACGCCCTGCGGATGGTCGACGAAGACGGTGAAGCGCTCGGGTCCGGAGAGCTCGACAGCCAGAACTTCGACACCGGGCAGGCTGCGCTCGACCCGCGAGGAGACCTCGCGATACAGCTTCCGCTCCTTGTCGTAGAGATCCGTCACCCTCAACTCTCCTCAAAAAAAAGGGGCGCGGCGCGCCCATTTCAAACCGCTCGAAATGTGGTGTGACAAGAATAGCAAGGAGGGGCTAGCCGAGAACGATCGTGACCGGGCCGTCATTGGCGATCTCGAGCCGCATTCGCGCCCCGAATACGCCCGTTTCGACCGGGACTCCGAGAGCGGCGAGCGCGGCGCAGAAGTCCGCGTACAGGCGCTCGGCGGACGAGGGCTCGGCTGCTTCCGCAAAGCTCGGACGGTTGCCCTTCTCGGTGTCGGCGATGAGCGTGAACTGGCTGACGACGAGAGCGGCGCCACCAGTGTCGACGAGGCTGTGGTCGAACTTCCCCTCCTCGTTCTCGAAGATGCGTAGACGGGCGACTCGACCGGCGAGCCGCTCGGCGTCCGGGGCCTCGTCCCCCCGAGCGACTCCGAGCAGGACGCAAAGACCGGCGCCGATCTCGCCCACGACCTCCTCGGCGGCGAGCACCCGCGCCTGAGTCACGCGTTGGACGACCGCTCGCACGGCTATTCGAGCGCGCGCAGGCGCTCGGCGTAGTGCTCGCTGCCCGGGCGGAGCGACTTGGCGAGTTTCAGGTGGCCCCGGGCCTCCGTCTTGCGGCCGAGCTTCTCGAGCGCGCGCGCGAGCCCGTAGTGCGCGTAGTCGTCGGCCGGCGAGAGCTCCAGCATCGCCCGGAACTCCGACTCGGCCTCCTTGTAGCGCTGCATGCGGAAGTACGCGATGCCGAGCGCCTCGCGGATCGAGGCCTTGTCCGGCTCGCGCCGCTTTGCCTTCTCGAGGGAGACGCTCGCCTGGGCCGCCATGCCTTTCTTGAGGTGTTCCCGGCCTTGCTGGAAGAGGTCGTACGTCTCGCTCTCGCCCTCGACGCTCATGTGCCTTCAAGATATCGACCGTGGGCAAGGGCGAGCCCGTCGGGCCGTTGTTCCTCGGGAAGCGAGCTCTTGGTCGCGGAAAGTGCGAACCACTTTGCGCGAGTCCCGGGACCTAAGGGCTCACGTCACGTCAGGAGCGAGCGGAGAGAGAGGAGCCCACGCAGACGTCGTCCGAGCGGCAGCGCTCGCCGCAGGCGCCGCCGAACGGCACGCAGCTCGCGGCGCGCCTCGCGGGCAGCCCTCGGCGCCGACGACGCGGGCCCGAAGCGCGCAAGACCGACTGCCGCGGCGAAGCGGGTCGCGTCGATGCCCACTTTCTTGGAGAGAAAGCCGCCGAGCTCTCGTGGCCCGATGCTGCGCGGGACGTCGATCCGCTGGTCGGTCAGGAAGTCCACGACCTCCCGGCGACATGCAGCAGCGATTTCCCGTGGATCCTTGGTCAGGAACCGGCTCCGGCGAAGTGCCAGCTTCGTGAGAACGAAGAGGCAGAGGGCGACGAGGCCGACGAGCACGAGGATCGGAGTCACACCCGCCCCACCTCCGCGGCCGCCGTTGCCGGCACCTCCACGGTCCGGCGTCGCCCCGTTGAGGCCGCCGCGCTTGGCTCGCGCCCCCTTGCCCAGAGCGCCGAGCTCGAAGCGGAGGAGGCTGCGCGCGGCGAGGGCGCTGGCGGCCAGCACCTTCACGGCGCCGCCCGCGTCGAAGGAGACGGAGGACGTCGTGTACGGCCCCGCGAGCGTCCCGCGGCCCGGCGTCGGGTCGAACGGGAGCCAGCCGTAGCCCTTGAACCACACCTCGACCCAGGTGTGCGCGTCCCGGTCGTACACCGTCCACGTTCCGGCCTTCTTGTCGTAGCGGCCGCTCGTGAAGCCGGCGGCGACCCGGGTTGGGATCCCGAGATAGCGCAGCATCAGAGCCATCGCGCCGGCGAAATGCTGGCAGTAGCCGCGCTTCGTCTTCGTCACGAACTGGACGAGCGGCGGTGCACCGCGCGCATGCGGCGGCTGCTCGTCGTAGGTGAACCCGCCGCTCGACCGGAGCCACGCCTCGATCGCGACCGCCGCCGCGTACGGGTTGGTCGCCCTTCCGGCGATCCGCTCCGCGACGTTGTAGAGCGGGCGGTAGCGCACGCCCTCGGGGTCGTTCGCGAAGTAGTCGAGGGCCCAGGTTGCGTGCTCGGGCCTCCCGAAAGGCGGCACGGTCCTGCTGTGTCCGAGACCGAGATACCGGCCGCCGAAGAGGATCTCCGGGGGGTAGTCCGCCGGTGATCTCGCAAGCTCCCGAGGCTTTGGCTGAGGCGTGTAGCCCCAGACCGTGTACTCGGCTCCCCGGGCGAGCGGACTGGACGCGAGCGCTACGCCTCCCTGCTCGTACTGGACTGCGTCCACCGACCCGGAGTCGTACTGGACCGGCTGAGCCGGCCCGACGAGGTGGGCATCCCGAAGGGCGTCGATCGTGACGTCAGCCCGGTTCCACCGCGCCTTGTTTCGCGCGTCAGGCGGCAGCAGCGGATCTCCCGAGAGGTCGATCGGGTTCAAGAGCGTCGACGCCGAGATCGGGATCAGGGCTTCGTCCCAGACGTCGTGCGCAAACGTATCGAGCGTGGTCGCGCGCCAGTAGACAGAGCGCTCGGGCGCACGGACCGTGAAGACCTGCGTCCGCTTGCGCGGGAAGTGGATGCCGTTGTAGTTCGCCTTCCACACGTACTCCACGTCAACACGCTTCCCCGTGTGCGTGGACAGGTTCCAGTTCTGCCAGTCCAGGAACTGGCCCCTCGCAACCGCCCCCGAGCTGGAGAAGATCAGTGCGAGGATGACGAGGCCCGTTCCTGCGAGGATCTGCGGAGGGGCACGACGAGCTCCAGGCTTGAGCCAGGCAACGAGCGCGAGTGCCGCGACGAGGAGCAGCGCGCCCCGCGCGAGGTCGTCCTTTCCGGGCATGATCGTCGCGGGCCAGCCCGAGCCCGCTACCAGCGCGAGACTGGCGGCAAGCGGGCGCCGCGAGGCGACTGCGAGCGCGCCGAGCGCCGTGAAGACGAAGACGGCCAGCAGCAGGACGTCGTGCATCAGGGGGTGAGCAGCGCCGTCGAAGGGCACGAGGACGTCGTAGAAGTCAAGGAACCCTCGACCCGCGCGGCGCGAGAGCTCGCCGACCGCGTATGGCTGCGACACGTGGAGCGCTATCGGGGCTGCGACGAAAAGGGCCGCCGCTGCGGCCGTAAGCCGCCAGCGCTTCGAGCGCAGAAGCGCCGGAGCGACCCCGAGCAGGATCATGAGGACGAGCGGGCCGAAGCCCGGCCGCGGCTGCTCGAGGCGTCCCCAGTTCCAGGCGACGAGAGCCCCCAGCCCGGCGGCGAAACAGATCGTCTTAGCCATTCGCCGAGATCGCCTGCTCGAAACCGCTCAGCTTGGCGGCGAGGTCGTCGCCGTGACGAAGCACGGCTAACGGAATCCCCCCGGCCTGCAGCTTCAGCAGCGCGGGATCCCGTCCCGGAGGCGCCCCGCCCGGCCGAAAGCTCGCCGCTTCGACGAGGACGAGCGACGTAGGCTTCCGGGCGAATGCGCGCTCGAGGAGCGCATCGGCCAGCGCCGCGTCGAGCGACGAGGTGACGGCCACCAACTCGGTCGCATGGACAGCCGGGGAGCCGTCTCGTCCCAGGAAGCGCGTGAGCGGCTCGCTGCCGTTCGGCTCGGCCGCGGCGAGCAGCTCGAGGGCCAATCGCCATTCGCCGTCGAAGGACGTCACGTGGCAGCTCTCCGGGGGTGACGTCGTGATCGTCAGCCCCGAACGCCGGTTCCGGAGCACGTGCGCGAGCAGAATCGAGCCGGCAGCGCGCACGAGAACGTCGAAGGAGCCTCCGACGACCGAGCGCCCGTCCGCGTCCAGGAGCACGGCCAGCTCGTCGTGCGGCGCGTCCTCGAGCTCCTTCACCATCAGCTCTCCGCGCTTCGCCGTCGTTCGCCAGTGCACCTTGCGCAGCGACTCGCCGTGCTGGTACTCCCGGACGCTGTGCAGGTCGAAGCCGGCGGTACGCCGCAGTAGCACTCTGCCACCCGCCTGCGTCAGCCCCGCGCCCTGCGAGAACAGGCGTTCGAGATCGACGAGGCGTGGGTAGACGAGCAGCGTCGACTCGCTCCCGAGCTCGGTCTCGGCCCGGGCGAGCCCGAAGGGATCCTCGAAGATCGCCCGCACGGCCTCGAACCGGTAGCGCCCGCGGGGCACGCCGGCCAGCACGTACCGCGCCAGGAGCGTCCGCCCGTGCCGTGCCAGCCGCACACGCCGCTCGCCGAGGCGCCCCGCACGCTCGACGACCTCGAGCGAGCGCGGGCCCGGATAGCGCAGCGCCTGCGCCTCGAGGCCGACCGTCACGTCGTTCCCCTCGACGTGCTCCTGACGTCCCAGTGAGCGCCGCAGCCTGACGGGCTGCTTCGACGCCGTCACCCAGAGTCGGGCACCCAGCGCCGCGAGAGCAAGCCCGACGGCGACCGGATAGAGCGAGCGCGAGCCGAATCCCCAGGCGACGAGGTAGATGCCGCCGGCCAGCGCCAGGACGAGCCGCCCGCGCTCGGTCAGCACGCTAGACCGGGACGGCCGTGCGCTCGACGGCCTCGCGCACGAGCTGTTGCGGAGGCGTCCCGCTCGCCCTCGCCTCCGGCCCGAGGATGAGCCGGTGCGCGAGGACGGGCGAGGCCACGGCCTGCACGTCTTCCGGGAGGACGTACTCGCGCCCGTCTGCGAGTGCGCGCGCCTTGGCGACCCGCAGGAGCGCGATCCCGGCGCGGGGGCTTGCCCCGAGATAGAGGCGCGAGTCTTCCCGGGTTTGGCGGACGAGCGCGACCACGTAGCGGTGGAGGCTCTCCTCGACGAAGACGCGGGTGGCCTCGTCGATCACCTCGACGATTCCGGTCGCGGTCGTCACCGGCTGGAGATCGTCGAGCGGCGGATTGCTCGTCTGCTCGGAGAGCATCTGCGCCTCCGCGGCCGGCGCCGGATAGCCGATGTCGAGCCGCAGCGTGAAGCGGTCGAGCTGTGCCTCGGGCAGCGGGTACGTGCCCTCGTACTCGATCGGGTTCTGGGTCGCCATGACCATGAACGGGCGCCCGAGCGCGTAGCTGACGCCGTCGATCGTGACCTGGTTCTCCTGCATGCACTCCAGCAGCGCGGCCTGGGTCTTCGGAGGAGCGCGGTTGATCTCGTCGACGAGAAGAAGGTTCGCGAAGATCGGGCCCGGCCTGAACTCGAACTCGTTCGAGCGCTGGTTGAAGACGTTCACGCCGGTCACGTCCGAGGGGAGCAGGTCGGGCGTGAACTGGAGCCTTGAGAAGGAGCAGTCGAGAGAGCGCGCGACGGCCTTCGCCAGCATCGTCTTCCCCACTCCCGGGAAGTCCTCGATGATCATGTGCCCTTCGCTGACGAGGCAGAGGACTGCCAGGCGAAGCGTCTCGGGCGGGGCGTGGATGACCTTGGCCAGGTTCTCGGCGAGCCGGCGGATGAGGTCGGCCGACTGGGTGGTGGCGGCGCGCTCCTCCTGCATCAGATGAGCTGCTCCACCTCGTCCAGGATGGCGGCGGCGATCTCTTCCTTCGGGGCTTTGTCCAGGCGGCGCTCGCCCGTGGCGGAGAGGATGACGACCTCGTTGTCGGCTGCGTCGAAGCCCACGTCTTCCCGAGATACGTCGTTGTAGACGATCAGGTCCACTCGCTTCCCCGCGAGCTTCTCTCGTGCGCGCTCGAGCCCGTGCGCTCCGGTCTCGGCGGCGAAGCCGACGAGCACCTGGCCGTTCGTTCGGCGCTCACCGAGCTGTCGCAGCACGTCGACCGTCGGTTCGAGCTCGATCGCCCATGACTGCTTGTCCTTCGGGCGCTTGGCGGCTTCGGTTTCGCTGGGCCGGTAATCCGAGACGGCCGCGGCCATGAGGACGATGTCTGCCTCGGCCCTGTCCGTAACGGCGCGTTCGACGTCCGCCGCGGTGGGCGCTTCGACGACATCGACGCCGTCCGGCGGGGCAATGGCGAGGTTCGAGGCGATCAAGGTGACCTCGGCACCGCGCCGGCGAGCCTCGTCGGCAAGAGCGACGCCCATGCGTCCCGAGGAGCGGTTCCCGACGAACCGGACGGCGTCGAGCGGCTCGCGTGTGCCGCCGGCGCTGACGAGCACACGCTTGCCCGCAAGCGTCCCGTTTCGGGCACCGAGCAGCTCCTGCACGCGCACGAAGATCTCCTCCGGCTCGGCCATCCGCCCCACGCCGAGCTCGCCCTCCGCGGTCTCGCCTTCGTCGGGCCCGATCAGTTCGAGGCCGCGCTCGCGCAGCGTTGTGGCATTCGCCTGGGTCGCAGGGTGAGCCCACATCCGCGGGTTCATCGCGGGCGCGACGAGCACGGGCCCGCGGTGCGCGAGCGCGGCCTCGGTCAGGACGTCGTCGGCCAGCCCGTAAGCGAGCTTCGCCATCGTGTTCGCCGTCAAGGGCGCGATCAAGAGCAGGTCGGCCCGCGCCAGGTGCGGATAGAGGTCTTCCCTGGCCGGCCGCCGGGCGAGCGCGGCGAAGGTCTCGCGGCGCACGAACCGATCGGCACCGCGGGTGACGAGCGGGATCACGTCATGTCCGGCCTGGACGAGCAACCTCGTCAACTCGCAGGCCTTGTACGCCGCTATGCCGCCGGTAACCCCGAGAAGGACGCGAGCCATGCACACATTGTGCCGACTGAACGACAAAGGCAGGATGCGCAGCTCAGCACGGACCCAGGCTCTGCAGGCTTTTACCCGCGACGTGACCGAGGACGTGCCCGTCTCGCGCGTCCCGTACCTCGAACCCCCGTGAACGCGGGCTCCAGAGGAAAAGTCGGCCGTCGAAGGGCTGCCAGTAGGTATTCCGATCACCGTGAACCGTGTAGGCGCGGCGGCCGCTGCGATCGAACGCGACAACCGCTTGGGCGGGCTGTTTCTCGGCTCGGGGATCCGGGCTCCGGCCATAGGCGATGAGCCTGCCGCGCATCCATTCGAAGGAGCTCGGCCGCCGATCGAGCATCTGAACCTTCCAGCGCCGCGTGTCCAGGATCCTGAGACCAAACGAGACAAACTCCTCGGGGGGCGCTTTCGTGTTCCGGATATCCACCGGCCCGACCGGATTCTCGAGGGAGCCGTCGCTTCCTGAAACGCCGAGCCGACCGGCGCCGAGCCAGCTAGCGCTCCGACGCCGGTACTGAAACCGGTACTTGAGCCGACTCGAGGCTCTCGATTCGAGCCCTTCGACGTGGCGGTAGCGGACGTCGAGAGTTGCGAGCTGAACAGTCGCAACATCGCCGTTTGCGCTCACGACAAACGCGCGCTCCCCTTGCGCGTCCACGGCGAAGCCGGCGGAGCGCATGTGTGGCGCTTGCCGTGCGGTGCCTGCGCGCAAGCGAGCGAGGGTCATCGTCCGCATCCTTCCCTGCGGTTCGACGACCACGAGTCGGGCTGGAGCAAGCCCGCGACGCGAGATGATCAGCAGAGGAACCCGGCCATCCTGGGTCGCGCCTGCGTTCTGAGCATCGGCGGCGGGAAAGGCGGTCGAGATGAGGACGTCGCCGCGCATTGGATCGACCGCGACGACCCTCGTGACGTATGGGCGAAGCACGCGCGCCGTGTAGCTGATCGCCACGAGGCGGTCGCGCGCAGGCCACGCGATGACACGCACGTCGTCGCCGGGCGGGCCGACACGAACGGTCGCCGTCAAACGCAGGTGCGTGGCGTCGACCACGATCACGGTTCCATCGTTTCCGCCAAGCGCGACGGATTTCCGATCCGGCGAATAGACAGGCTGCTCGAAGGCGCCCTTCGCTTTCACTGCCGGGCTCTCGATCGGCTTCAGGGTGACGCGGTCGGCGCGCACGAGATGCGTCTCCAGGCAATCGATCTTCGGCCCGTTGACGAGGGCCACGAGGATCGACGATCCCCCCGCTCCCGAGGGAGCACGCACGAGCGCGATAGCGATCGCGACAGCAATCGCTACGACCGCAACGGTGGCGCCGAGAGCCCACCTCACGGCAGACAGTCTAGAAGCGGCTCAGCCCTTGTACGTGTACTTGATCTTGCCCTCGGCGATTTCTTCGAGGGCCATCGTCAGATAGTTCTTGGAGCGCGATTCCACGAGCGGCGGCGGGTTGTCGTCGAACGTGCCCTCACCGAGCTGGTGGTGGTAGTTGTTGATCTGCCGCGCGCGCTTGGCGGCGACGATCACGAGCGCGTAGCGCTCAGGAACGTTTTCGAGCAGCTGATCGATGCGTGGATAGATCACGGTTTCGACATGGTACCTGCGGCTGAAAGTTTGCCGCGGACGATCTCCGCAAGATCTCTCAGGGCTCGATCGACATCGTCGTTGACGATCAGGAAGTCGAACTCGTCTGCCTGCTCGAGCTGCTCCCTCGCGAGCTCGAGACGATCTTCGATCTCGCCTTCGCTTTCGGTCGCCCGCTCCCTGAGGCGCCGTTCGTTCTCCTCGAAGCTCGGCGCTTCAACGAAGATCGTGACCGCGCCCGGGACCGTGTTCTTTGTGTCCAGCGCGCCTCGGGGCTCGAGGTCCAGGAGCGGAATCCTCCCTGCTTCGCTGATGCGGGCGATCTCCGAGCGCAGGGTGCCCGAGCGCTGGCCCCACGGGAACTCGACGTACTCGAGAAACTCGCCGCCGCGGAGCTTCGCGTCGAACTCTTCCTCCGAGATGAACCAGTACTCACGGCCGTTCTCCTCACCCTCCCGCCTGTCCCTTGTCGTCGCCGAGACGGCGAGCTCGAGCTCCGGCACCTGACTCAACAGCGCTCGCTCCAGGGTGCCTTTACCCGCACCAGAGGTGCCGGTAACGACAAAGACCGGGAGGCCGCGTCTACCGGTTGAAGAGCCCAATGAGCTCAGTCCGCTGACGGTCGGAGAGACCTCCCACCGTCTTCGACTGGCTGATGCGGGCTTGGTTCAGGAAGCGCGCCGCCTTCACCCGACCGAACTTCGGCACGGCCATCAGCATGTCGAAGACCTTCGCGGTCGCGACGTATTCGGGCGGGTTGTTGAGGATCTTGTCGATCCGCGCCCGGCCCACTTTCAGGTCCTTCTTGAGCTGCGCCCGCTTCACCCGGATGTCGTTCGCGCGCTTGAGAGCCTCCATGCGCTGGTCGCGCGACCTGGCGGGAGCCTTCGCCTGAGTCTTGGTTGCCGCCACGGCGCGAGATACTAGTGGGCCTGGCTCGGCCGTGCAAACGGTGCGTTTTGGGCGCTAATCCAGGTATTTTCTACTTGGGCAACACGGCCGGCTCTTCGCGGTGCGCGAGGCCGACGGCGTCCTCCGGCCCGGCGAGGCCACGCGCGGCGAGCTCGATTGCCAGCTCCCCGCGCACCCGGCCCGGTGCATCGGGGTCTGAGAAGAGCGTCGTCCCGAGTGCAATCGCGGTCGCGCCGGCAGCGAGGAACTCGAGCGCGTCCTGTCCCGTTGCGATGCCGCCCATGCCGACGATCGGGAGCCCGGTTGCCCGGTAGCACTGGTAGACGGCGGCGAGCGCGATCGGCTTCAGAGCCGGGCCGGAGTAGCCGCCGAGCTCATGCCCGAGGCGCGGCCGGAGCGTCCTCTCGTCGAGGGATAGTCCCCTAATCGTGTTCACCAGCGAGAGCCCGTCGGCGCCGGCGGCCTGCACTGCCCTCGCCGTCTCCGGCAGGTCCGCCGCGGCCGGCGAGAGCTTGGCGTACAGAGGTTTCGCGGTCTCCGCGCGAGCCGCTGCGACGAGCTCGGCCGCGCTCTCCGGCGCCTCCTCGACGTTCGGGCACGAGAGGTTCAGCTCGATCGTCGTCACCTCGGAACGGTCGTCGAGCGCCCCACAGAGCTCCGCGTAGTCGGCCGCCGCGAAGCCGCCGACGGAGACCCAGAGCGGGACTCCGAGTTCGGCGAGGCGCGGCAGCTTCTCGCGGAGCAGGCCCTCGATGCCCGGGTTCTCGAGGCCGATCGAGTTCAGCATCCCGGCCTCGGTTTCGGCGATCCGCACCGGGCGGTTCCCTTCGCGAGGCTGAGGCGTAACCGTCTTCGTGACGAAGGCGTCGAGAGCACGGGCGACTTCCGGCGCCTCGAGAGCGTCGAGACAACCCGAGGCGTTGAGGATCACGCCGCCTCCAGGACGGGCCCGGCGATGCAGAGCCGCCGCAGCACGCCGTCGATCTCCACGGAGCAGCCGTAGCAGGCGCCGTATCCGCAGGCCATCGGCGCCTCCCAGGCGAGTTGCGCGTCAGGCACGAGATCTCGCACCGCTGCCAACATCGGTTCGGGTCCGCACGCCAGAACATTGCAACAGTCTGTTGCTAAGTCTTTGAGGGGCTCGGTGACAAGGGTCGGCTCGACGAAGACCTCGGCGTTCGGGACGAGCGCTGCCGCCTCTGCGTGCCAGTCGCTGCGGAAGCCGAGGATCGCGCGCGGCGAGCCCAGTTGCTCGGAGAGGTACGGGAAGGGCGCAACGCCGATTCCGCCGCCGACGAGGAGCGGCTGCCCAACGTCGAGGCGGTAACCGTTCCCGAGCGGGCCGAAGACGTGGATCTCGTCTCCGGGCTCGACCGCCGCCAAAGCGCGCGTACCGGGCCCGACCGCTTCCAGCAGGAAGCTCAGCTCCCCCCGCGGCGCCTGGCAGAGGCTCATCGGCCTCGGCAGCACGCGACCGGGCGCCTCGAGCATGAAAAACTGCCCAGGGACGCCAGGGTCGAGCCCCCCGCGCTCGAGTCGAAGCAGCGCATAGGGCCCTACCGAGTCGTTTGCGACGACTTTAAGCGCTTCTCTTCTGCGCACTGATTTGCTCCTGGAGCGACACGGTGAGGTCGCCCTGAGCGTCGGCGATCGCGTGGACGGCCGCTCGCGCGCCGGCGATAGTCGTGATGCACGGAATACGCGCCGCGATGGCGGCCTCACGGATCAGGTAGCCGTCCGAGCGCGCGCCCGGGTCGCCGAACGGGGTATTGACCACGAGGTCGCAGTGGCCTCGCCGGACGAGGTCGACGACGGTCGGGCCCTCGCCGTCCTCGGCCACCTTGCGCACGTGCTCGACGGCGACTCCTGCGGCGGCGAGAGCGTGTGCCGTCCCGGCGGTCGCGACGAGGCGAAACCCGAGCTTCGAGAGGGAGCTTGCCACCTCGATCACCGCGGGCTTGTCCGCATCGCGCACGGAGAGGAAGGCCGTCCCATCCGCGGGGAGTGGCCGCCCGGCTGCACGTTCGGCTTTCGCAAACGCGGTTGGGAAATCTGCCGCGCTCGCCATCACCTCGCCGGTCGAGCGCATCTCGGGGCCGAGCACCGGATCGGCGCCGGGGAAGCGTGCGAACGGCAGCACGGCGGCCTTGACCGACACCTGGTTCGGCGTCGGATCGGCAGGCAGGTCGAGTTCGGACAGCCGGCTTCCGGCGGCCAGGCGGCACGCTGCCTCGACCATGTTGATGCCGGTCGCCTTGCTCGCAAAAGGAACGGTGCGCGAGGCGCGCGGGTTCGCCTCGAGCACGAAGACGTCTCCCTCCGCGACAGCGAGCTGCACGTTGACGAGCCCGACGACCCCGAGCGCGGGCGCGAGGCGCCGGACCGTCTCCTCGACAGCGATCGTGGTTGCCTGGTCGAGCGACGAGGCCGGCAGGACGCAGGACGAGTCGCCGGAATGGATCCCCGCCTCCTCGACGTGCTCCATGACCGCCGCCACGTACGTGTCGTGCCCATCGCAGAGCGCGTCGACGTCGATCTCGATCGCGCCTTCGAGGAAGCTGTCGACGAGGATGCGCTCTCCCGAGCGCGCTGCTGCCGCGACGGCCCCGTCGTCGTAACAGACCTGCATGTTGCGGCCGCCGAGAACGTACGAGGGGCGCACGAGCACCGGATAGCCGATCGCTTCGGCGACGTACGACGCCTGGTCGGGCCCCTGGGCCATCGCCCAGGACGGAACGGCGATGTCGAGCTCGTCACAGAGGGCGGCGAAGCGCTCGCGATCCTCGGCGAGGTCGACCGCGTCGAAGGGCGTGCCGAGAATGCGCCAACCTTCTGCCTCGATGTCGCGCGCAAGCTTCAGCGGGGTCTGACCCCCGAACTGGATGACCACTCCGTCGGGGCGCTCTCGAGCGCAGATCTCGAGCACCTCCTCGACGCCGAGCGGCTCGAAGTAGAGACGGTCCGACGTGTCGTAATCGGTCGAGACCGTCTCCGGGTTGCAGTTGACCATCACGGCCTCGTAGCCGAGCGCGCGGTACGCCTTGGCGGCATGGACGCAGCAGTAGTCGAACTCGATCCCCTGCCCGATCCGGTTGGGGCCGGAGCCGAGAATGACGACACGGGGCTTGTCCCCGGCAGGCGGTGCCTCGTCGGCCTCGCCCCAGGTCGAGTAGTAGTAGTTGGAGCTCGCCTCGACCTCGGCCGCGCAGGAGTCGACCCGCCTGTACGCCGGTCGGACCCCCCACCCTCGCCTCTTCGCACGGACGATCGCCTCGCTTGTGTTGCATCGCGCGGCGATCTCGGCATCCGAGACTCCAGTCCTCTTGATGCGAACCCAGTCGTCGGAGACGAGGTCGTCGACGTGGGTGATGCGACACAAGGTTTCTTCGAGGCGGTCGATTTCCGCCCGGAACCACGGGTGCGCGCCCTCCGGCAGCTCCAGGCTCTGGGCGTTCACCTCGAGCTCCCGCGAGCGCTGCGCCTTCAGGAAGGCCTCGCTGAACGTGCGCCCGATGCCCATCGCCTCGCCGACCGACTTCATCTGGGTGCCGAGCGTCGTGTCCGCGCCCGGGAACTTCTCGAAGGCAAAGCGCGGGAACTTGACGACGACGTAGTCGAGGGTCGGCTCGAAGCTTGCAGGCGTTGTTCCGGTCAGGTCGTTCGGAATCTCGTCGAGCGTGTAGCCGACGGCGAGCTTCGCGGCGACCTTGGCGATCGGATAGCCGGTCGCCTTCGACGCCAGCGCGGAGGAGCGTGACACGCGTGGGTTCATCTCGATCACCCGCAGTTCGCCGGTCCCCCGCTCGCGTGCGAACTGGATGTTCGACCCGCCGCAGTCGACCCCGACCGCACGGATGACGGCGATCGCCGCGTCGCGGAGCTCCTGGTAGGCCTCGTCCGAGAGGGTCATCTGCGGCGCCACGGTCACCGAGTCACCGGTGTGGACGCCCATCGGATCGAGGTTCTCGATCGAGCAGACGACGACGGCGTTGTCGCGGCTGTCGCGCATCAACTCGAGCTCGAACTCGTCCCAGCCGAGCAGCGACTCCTCGACGAGCACCTGGCCGACGGGGCTCTCGGCCAGCGCGCGCTCGAGCATGCGCTCGAGCTCCTCTCGAGTACGGGCGGTGCCGCCGCCGTGACCGCCGAGGGTGAATGCAGGTCGCAGGATGACGGGCAGCGACAGGTCCTCGGGAACGTCGTCCGGAGCAGTCACGATCGTCGACTCGGGCACCCGCAGGCCTGTCGCGCGCACGGTCTCTCGGAAGAGCTCCCTGTCCTCGGCGCGGCGGATGACGTCGATCGGTGCTCCGATCAGTTCGACGCCGAGGTCATCGAGGATCCCTTCCTCGGTGAGCGCGACCGCGAGGTTGAGAGCGGTCTGGCCACCCATCGTCGGGAGGAGCGCGTCGGGCCGCTCGCGCTCGAGCACGCCGGCGACGCCCTCGAGATCGAGCGGTTCGAGGTAGGTACGGTCGGCAAATCCGGGGTCGGTCATGATCGTCGCCGGATTCGAGTTGACGACGATCGTGCGGAACCCGTCCTCGCGGAGCACTTTCAGCGCCTGGCAGCCCGCGTAGTCGAACTCGCAGGCCTGGCCGATGACGATCGGGCCCGAGCCGATC
>JBGOSR010000006.1:0-24293 GCA_041476065.1 Gaiellaceae bacterium | reverse complement strand
CTGCGAACACGGCGCCCGTAAGCCCGTACGCCGCTGTCCGATCGACGAGCTCGAGCGTCTCGCTCCACTTGCCCTCGGGATAGACATACGCGGTGACGACCGGGCCGAAGAGCTCGTCGCGGAGGAGTCGAAAGTCGGGATCCTTCGTCTCGATCACGGTCGGCTCGACGAAGAAGCCCTCCTCGTCGTTGACGCCGCCGCCGACCACCACCTCGGTCTGCTCGTGCGCCCGGGCCTCCTCGATTGCCTCCCGCTGCGTCTCCAGCGACTTGGAGTCGATGACCGCGCCCATGAAGTTCTCGAAATCGGCAACGTCGCCCATCTTGATCTCGGCCACCTGGTCGGCGAGCCGCTCGCGCAGCTCCGGCCAGAGGTTCGAGGGCGCGTAGACGCGTGAGGCGGCCGAGCACTTCTGGCCCTGGTACTCGAAGGAGCCGCGGACGATCGCCGTCGCGACCGCGTCCACGTCTGCGGAGGGGTGCGCGACGATGAAGTCCTTACCACCGGTCTCGCCGACGATGCGCGGATAGTTGCGGTAGTCGCCGACGTTCGAGCCGATCGTGTTCCACATCGAGTTGAAGACCGCAGTCGAGCCCGTGAAGTGGACGCCTGCCAGGTGAGGGCTCGCTAGGGCCGGATCGCCGATATTCGCGCCCGAGCCGTAGACGAGGTTGATCACGCCGGGTGGAAGGCCTGCCTCCTGAAGCAGGCCCATCAGGAAGTGAGCCGAGTAGGAGGCCGTTCCGGCAGGCTTCCAGAGGACTGTGTTGCCCATCAGCGCCGCGCTCGCAGGCAGGTTCGCGCCGATCGCCGTGAAGTTGAACGGCGAGACGGCGAGGACGAAACCCTCGAGGGGCCGGTACTCCATCCGGTTCCAGACGCCCTGCGAGGAAACCGGCTGCTGCTCGTAGATCCGCGTCATGAACTCGACGTTGAAGCGATAGAAGTCGATCACCTCGCAGGCGGCGTCGATCTCGGCCTGATGGGCGGTCTTCGACTGGCCGAGCATCGTCGAGGCGTTGAGCGTCGAGCGCCACGGCCCCGCGAGCAGCTCCGCCGCGCGCAGGAAGATCGCGGCACGCTCCTCCCACGGCATCCGCGACCAGTCCTCCCACGCTTCGCCGGCGGTCTCGATCGCGCGCTCGACCTCCGCCGAGCCGCCCTGGTGGACGTCGGCGAGCACGTGGCTCTTGCGGTGGGGCATCACGAGCTCGGCGGTCTTGCCGGTCTGCACGTCCTCGCCGCCGATGACGAGCGGGATCTCGATCCGCTCGCTCTGCATCTGGTCGAGCCGGCGGCGGAGCTCATCGCGCTCGGTCGATCCCGGCGCGTAGTCCTTGACCGGCTCGTTGATCGGCTTCGGCGGATGGAAGATCCCGGGGGCGCTCACGCCGTTGATTCTACGATTCCGGCAGTGACTCCAACTCACGTGCGTTACGAAGTGGACGGATGGGGCGTGGGGGACCTGTGGCTCGAGGCTGATCTGCTCCTCCTCCACGAGCTCCCTCGTCCCGGGGCGGCCGGGAACGGCGAGGCGCACCCGCTCGTCGGTCGGTTGGCCCGTTACTTCGCTTCGGGCGTTGGCGATTTCCGGGACGTGGAGCTCGATCTCGAGGATGCGAGCGACTTCGAGCGCGACGTGACGGAGGCGCTGAGGCGGGTACCGGCGGGAGAAACGGTCACCTACGGCGAGCTTGCGGCGCTTGCCGGACACCCGAACGCGCAGCGGGCTGCGGGGACGTTCTGTGCGCGCAATCGGTTTTGTATCGTCGTGCCTTGTCATCGGGTGGTGGCGGCGGACGGCCTCGGCTCGTACGGCTCGCTCGGAGTGGGGTACAAGCGCAGGCTGCTGGAGCTCGAAGGTGTCGCAGTCTGAGGACCTCCGGAACGAGCTGGCCGGGATCGCGCCGCGCCGGGACTGCGACCGCCTCGCCGAGCTCTCCGGGCTCGCGCACACCTCGGGGAGCCTTCATCTCCGCGGCAGGGGCGAGATCGCCCTCCACTTCGACCTCGTGAGCCCGGCGGCGGCGCGCCGTGCGTTCAGCTTGCTCCGCGAGCTCGGCGTGACGTCCGAGATCCGCACGTACCAGCGCCACGCGTTCGGGCGAGAGACGCGATACCAGCTGCATGTCACCGGCGAGGGCCGGGCACTCCAGGTGCTCCACGAGGCGGGCGTCGTCAGCTCCGGTCTCGCGCCGCTCGAGCGGCCGCCGAAGCGGGTCGTCGCGCGCGCGTGCTGTCGCGGGGCGTACCTGCGGGGCGCGCTCCTCGGCAGCGGCACGCTCTCCGGTCCCCGCTCACCCCACCTGGAGGTACGGAGCGCGACGCGCGAGGGCGCAGAGTTCGTGGCCTCCGTTGCCGACCAGCTTGGTGTGAGGCTGAGCGTGCTCGACCGGGGCCGGCACGCAATCGCCTACGCGAAGGGGCTGGGGCCGATCGCGGACGCGCTTGCCGCTGCGGGGGCAAGCGACGCCGTTCTCGCTTTCGAGGAGCAGGGCGTGATGGGGGCGACGAAGTCGCGTGCGAACCGGCTGGCGAACGCCGATCACGCGAACCTCGTCCGGACGAGCCGCGCGGCGCAGGTCCAGATCCGCGCGGTCAAACGCCTCGAACGGAGGGGTGGGCTCGCCGAACTGCCGCCGAAGCTTCGGGAGATCGCGAGGCTCCGGCTACGGCATCCGTCGCTCTCGCTGCGCGAGCTCGCCGCGAAATGCAGCCCTCCTGCTACGAAATCAGCCGCACAACGACGCCTTGCGAGCATCGTCCGGCTCGCCGGGTTGTAGGGCGAGGCACTAGTGCGCAATACTTGATTTTGCGGCGGGTCTGTGCTCGTCCGACGACGGATTCAGACCCCGTCCGTCGTCAAGGTCCGGAGCGCGGTTCAACGGGAGGGGGAGGTCGTCCTCGGAGCTTCCCCTCCGGCCCGCCGCATTATTTCCACCACTTTGTTCCTGCACGCGCGTGCCTTTTTCCCGGCAGCGGTTTCTTCGTCGCTTGGTCGGTCGAGCTTAAGACGGCCGCACGGGCGAAGCCCGTCCGGCCTCTAGTGTCGTCGCTGCAAGACGGCGACGACGCGGCCCGCCGCCATGGACATTGGATCCACGGGTCGTCAACCTGTAGGCCGAGGGCCAGACGGAACATGTCCCGGTGCCTGGCACCTGGACACGGCCCGCCGCCGGGGTAGGGATTCGACGCCGTCAACGGCCCGTGAGGCTAGAAGGTTGCGCAGGAGACTGTCCTCGCCACAGCATCTAGGTCGCCGCCGAACGCATTGGACTCGTGTGCCCTCGCGACGGGTTCGAGGGCCTAAAGGGACATGTCGTGGTGCCTGGCACCGGGTCAGGGTCTTTCGGCCGGCCGGTGATGGCGACGAGGCTGAAGGTTACGGTCGACACCTCTCTTCGAACCCTGTCCGGTGGCCTGGCACCGGACATGTCCCGGTGCCAGGCACGAGGACATGGCTGGTTTGGCTACCTGGCTCGGTAGATGACGAACGGGTGGCTCGTCCGGCGCGTCCAGCGGCTCGGGTTCGCGTCGGCACGGAAGCGGATCGAATAGACGTACGTTCCCGGGTGCAGCCGCCGCGCGGGGAACCGCACATAGCGCGTCAGATGCGCTGTGAGGCGGCCGGAATCGGCGAGTGCCCTCGCGCCGCGGTGACCTCGGGTGACGCGATAGATCCCCGCGTCGAAGAGCGCATCCTCGTCCGCGGAAGCGAGGAAGCTCCAGGAGTCGACGCGGCTCGGCACACGACGGTTCTTGCGGAAGGTCGCCTTCGCACCGTCCACGGTCGTCGAGTGGCGCCACGCGCGCATCGCCCCGGCGCAGGTACCACCGGTTTCGGCGATCGTCGCCTTCACAGAGTCGTACGAGGGGCGAGGCGTCTCATCCGCACGCATGAGCCCAGCCTGCCAGCGCTCGAGGTTCGGCTCGTCCTGGAGGCCGAAGAAGAGCACCGAGTCGACCGCGGGGTCACACTCGACGTAACGGAGCAGAGTCGCGTAGATCGACGCCTGGGCTGCCTCGCTCGTCGGCACGATGCTCTCGACACCGAAGTACGCGGACCGGGCCTCCTGGATAACTACGACCTGCCAGCCGACCTCGTCGAGCTTCACGTGCAAGCCTTGCTCGAAAGTCGGTTGACCGGTACCGCGGAATGCGTCCCAGAAGGCCTGCTTGACGCGGTCGAAGTTCGTGACGCCGGCGTTCGGCCAGACGTAGCCCTCGGTGAACGAGTCCGTGTCCTTCCGCGGATACGGGTGGTACGCGAGCTCGTCCATGAGCGGCGTCGTCCGCCCGCTCGCGCGATACGCCGCGCCCATTCCCTGGAGGAACTTCACCGGCGAGGTGGAGATGTTTCCGGATGCCCGAGGATTGTCGTTGCCGTGCGGCGAGAGCCCGACACCGATGACGTTGATCGTCGGGTCGACAGCCTTCAGCGCGTCGTAGCCACCGGCGAGGAGCGCCTCATAGGCGGCACCTGACACGCTTCTGCCATTCGCGTCGAACTGCGGCTGCCAGAAGTGCGGCTGGTTCGGCTCATTGCCGACGATCACATCCTTGACGGTCGGAAACGTCCGGGCGACGAGCTGAAGAAACGCGTCGAACTGGGCGGCGGCGTCCGGCGAAGCCGTGATCGCCCGGGCCTTCGTGGGGGTGACCGAGAACACGACGCGGACGCCGCGGAGAGCCGCGACGGGCAACACGCTCTCGATCTGTGCCTGGTTCGCGATCGTCGTCGGCTGCGTTGCGTCCCAGTTCACAGTCAGGCGCACTTCGCGCAGCCCCACGTCGTTCATGACAGCAAAGAAGGCGGCACCCCCGTCGGGCGTGCCGACGGGATGGTCGTCGGCGACACCGACTGAGATGGAGGCCTGGGCAGGAGCGCTCGCGAGCCCGAAAGCGGCGCAGGCGAGCGCAAAGGTGACGGCAAGACGCTTCATCGGTACCCGTTACTCGACGGGGGAGGCGCGCAGCCGATCCCTCGAACGGGCAGTTAGACTCGTTCCGAATGGCTACCAAGATCGGCATCAACGGCTTCGGTCGCATCGGGCGGAACTTCTACCGGTCCTACCTGGAGAAGAGCCCGGACTTCGAAATCGCCGCCGTCAACGACCTCGCACCCTCGGACGTGCTCGCGCACATGCTCAAGTACGACTCGACACACGGGGTGCTCAAGGCCGAGATCAGCCACTCGGGCGACGAGATCTCGGTCGCCGGCAACTCGTTCCGAGTCCTCTCGGAGCGCGATCCGACCGCGCTCCCCTGGAAGGACATGGGCGTCGACGTCGTGGTCGAGTCGACCGGGCTTTTCACCGACCGTGAGGGCGCTGCCCAGCACCTGACAGCCGGCGCTGAAAAGGTCGTGATCTCTGCGCCTGCAAGCGACTCGGACATCACGCTCGTGCTCGGCGTCAACGATGACATGTACGACCCCGACCAGCATCACATCATCTCCAACGCGTCGTGCACGACGAACTCGGTCGGGCCGATGGCGAAGATCCTGCTCGACACGTTCGGGCTGGAATCCGGCTTCATGACGACGATCCACGCCTACACGACCGAGCAGCAGCTCCAGGACCAGATCGCGATGACACGGAAGGGCAAGGCCGACCTGCGCCGCATGCGTGCCGCGCCGCAGAACATCATCCCCGCCTCGACCGGCGCGGCGAAGGCGATCGGCGAAGTGATCCCGGAGCTGAAAGGGAAGCTCGACGGGATGGCGATGCGTGTGCCGGTGCCGGATGGAAGCGTCACCGACCTTGTCGCGGTGCTCGGGCGCGCGGCGAGCGCCGACGAGGTGAACGACGCCTACCGCACGGCCGCCGGCGAGAAGGCGTGGGCCGGGCTTCTCGAATACACGGAGGACCCGATCGTCTCGTCCGACATCGTCGGCAACCCGGCCTCCTGCATCATCGACGGCCTCTCGACGATGGCGCACGGGAGCCAGGTCAAGGTGATCGGCTGGTACGACAACGAGTGGGGCTACTCGTGCCGGCTCGTGGATCTCATCGACCGACTCTTGTAATGCACAATCCCCGCTCCGTGCGCGACGCCGACGTGGCCGGCAAGCGCGTTCTCGTGCGCGCCGACCTGAACGTGCCGCTCGAGGACGGGAAGGTCGCAGACGACACGCGGATCCGAGCCTCGCTACCGACTCTCGAGCTCCTGCTGGAGCGTGGCGCCGCAGAGATCGTCGTCTGCTCGCACCTCGGGCGACCGAAGGGGGAAGACCCCGCATTCTCGATGAAGCCCGTCGAGGCCCGCCTCCGGGAGCTCCTGCCGGACGAGCGGATCCAGGTGCTCGAGAACACGCGCTTCAATCCGGGCGAGACGAAGAACGACCCGGAGTTCGCCCGCGAGCTGGCCGACGGGTGCGACCTCTATGTGGACGAGGCCTTCGGCTCCGTCCACCGAGCCCACGCCTCCACGGTCGGCGTTGCGGCAATCCTGCCAGCCTATGCCGGCCTACTGCTCGAGCGCGAGCTGGAGCTGCTGGGCAGGCTCCTCGGCGACGTGGACCGCCCGTTCGTGCTCATCTCCGGCGGCGCGAAGGTGGATGACAAGCTCGGCGTTCTCCGGAACCTCGGTGGCCGCGCCGACGAGGTGCTGATCGGCGGCAAGATGGCCGAGCAGCTGCGCGACGCGAACCCGCTCGGCTTCGAGGTCCTGCTTCCGGTCGATGTCGTCGGCGCATCGGAGTTCGCCGAAGACGCCGAGGCGAAGGTAGTTCCGTACGACGCTCTTCCAGACGGCTGGCTCGGGCTCGACATCGGTCCCAGGACGCGCGACGCGTTCGCCACGAGGATCGCCGGAGCCAAGACCGTCTTCTGGAACGGGCCGATGGGCGTCTTCGAGTGGCCGCGCTTCGCCGAGGGCACGAAGGCGGTGGCCGAGGCTGTCGCGAACGTGGACGGGTTTACCGTCGTCGGCGGCGCGGACTCGGTTCGCGCGTTGACGGAGATGGGACTCGTCGGCGAGGTGGACTGGGCCTCGACGGGCGGTGGGGCGTCCCTCGAGCTGCTCGAAGGGAAAGAATTACCCGGAGTGGCAGCGATCCCGGAGGAATGACTTGTTGATCGCCGGTAACTGGAAGCTGTACAAGGGCGCGGCCGAGACGGCCGAGTTCTGCGTCAACCTGAGACAGGCGCTCCCCGAGCTCGACGGTATCGACGTCGCCGTCTGCCCGCCGTTCACGTCACTCGCGGTCGCCGTCCAGATCCTCGCGGGCACGGACATCGCGGTCGCCGCGCAGAACGTGCACTGGGAATCCGAGGGTGCGTTCACCGGCGAGATCTCGGCGCCGATGCTGCGGGAGCTCGGCGTCTACGGCGCCATCGTCGGCCACTCGGAGCGGCGCCAGTACTTCGGGGAGACCGACGAGACGACTGCGAAGCGCACCCGGGCAGCCCTCGACGCGGGTCTGTCGGTGATCGCCTGCGTGGGCGAGACGGAAGCCGAACGTGAGGCGGGGGAGACCGAGGACGTTCTCCGGCGGCAGGTCTCCGTGCTCGAGGCCGAGGACAACCTCGTCGTCGCCTACGAGCCAATCTGGGCGATCGGGACCGGGAAGACGGCGACGCCCGAGATCGCTCAAGAGGCGCACGCGCTGATCAAGAGCCTGCTCGACGTCCCGGTCCTCTACGGGGGGTCCGTGAAGCCCGACAATGCAGCCGAGATCCTCGCCCAGCCGGCCGTAGACGGTGCTCTTGTCGGCGGCGCCTCGCTCGACGTGGAATCGTTCAAGGCGATTTGCCTGGCAGCTATCCGCTCGTAGCGCTCGTCATCCTGGATGGGTGGGGCCTGGCGCCGCCCGGTCCCGGCAACGCGGTCGAGCTCGCCGACACGCCGGTCTTCGACCGCCTCTGGGCCGAGTGCCCGCACACGACCCTGGAGGCGTCCGGGGAGGCGGTCGGACTCCCGCCGGGGCAGATGGGGAACTCGGAGGTCGGCCATCTCACGATCGGTTCCGGGCGGGTGCTCTTCCAGGACCTGATGCGGGTGAACAAGTCGATCGAGGACGGCTCGTTCTTCGAGAGCCCGGCACTCGTCGCTGCGTTCGAGCGAGGCGAGAACGTCCATCTCCTGGGGCTCGTCTCATACGGCGGTGTGCACTCGCACATGAGCCACGTCAAAGCTCTGCTGAGCTTCGCGCCCGAGCGGACGTACATCCATGCGTTCACCGACGGCCGCGACGTGTCGCCGACCTCGGCGGCGCACGACCTCGCCGAACTGCCGGCCGACAAGATCGCCACGATCGTCGGCCGCTACTACGCGATGGACCGAGACAAGCACTGGGACCGAACGGACAAGGCCCTGGCGGCCATCGTCGACGGGGAAGGCGTCCAGGGGTCAGACCCCGTGAAAGAAGTGCAACGAAGCTACGACGCAGGTGTGACGGACGAGTTCATCGAGCCCGTTGTCTTCGAAGGCCGGCCCCGGCTCGGCCCGAAGGACTCGGCGATCTTCTTCAACTTCCGGCCCGATCGCGCCAGGCAGTTGACGGAGCGCCTTCTCGCCTCAGGGTTCGACGTGACGACGATGACGCGCTACCAGGCCGATTTCGACTGCCCCGTCGTCTTCGAGGAACGAGAGGTGCACGAGACGATGGCCGAGGTGTGCGCCGAGCACGGCATCCGCCAGCTCCATGTGGCCGAGACCGAGAAGTACGCGCACGTCACGTACTTCTTCAACGGGGGCCGCGAAGGCGAGTGGGAAGGCGAACGGCGCATCCTGGTGCCCTCGCCGCGCGACGTCGCGGGCTACGACGAGAAGCCCGAGATGTCCGCGGCGAAGGTCGCCGAGGAGTTCGACCGCGCGCTGGCCGAAGACGGGTACGGCTTCGCCGTCGTCAACATTGCGAATCCGGACATGGTCGGGCATACGGGATCGATTCCGGCTGCGGTCAAAGCGGTCGAGGCGGCCGATGCGGCCCTGGGAAGGATTCTCGCGGCGGTCGAGCGAGAGGGAGGAATCGCGCTCGTGACTGCGGATCATGGCAACGCAGAGCAGATGCTCGCCGCCGATGGCCGACCGCACACCGCACATACGTCCAATCCGGTGCCGTTGGTCGTAACGGACCATGATGGTGCGTTACGCGAAGGCGGGGAGCTCGGCGACCTCGTCCCGACCGCAATCTCCCTGCTCGGCCTTGCAAAACCTTTACAGATGTCGGGCAATGATCTGTACGTACAGAGCAAATAGGACGCTAGACTAGGCCACCCTCTCGATGCCCCTTCAGCAGCCCGATTTCGGCGTATTGAAGAAAGCCCAACGCGGTGACGAGCGGGCTTTCACCCTCATCGTGCGCACGTACGAGGTGCCGATCTTCAACTACGTTCTTCGCCTCGTCGGCGGTGACCGCTCGCTCGCCGAGGATCTGACCCAGGAGGTCTTCCTGCGTGTTTTCCAGGGGCTTCCCAAGTTCTCGCTGCGATCGAAGTTCACGACCTGGCTCTTCCAGGTCACGAAGAACCGCGTCCTCGACGAGCTGCGCGCCAAAGAGCGCCGGCCGCGCCTCACCGTTGCGCTCGACGACGTTCCGCCGCTCGAGGTCGTCGACGCCCCCTTCGAGCGCGTCGAGGCAGTCGACGCCGTCTGGCGCGCTGTCGGCGAGCTGACGGTCGACCTGAAGATGGCGCTGCTCCTCCGCGATGTGGTCGGCCTCTCGTACGCCGAGATCGCCGACTCGCTCGAGATTACGCTCGCCACGGTCAAGTGGCGGATCTACAAGGCGCGGGAAGAGGTCCAGCTCGCGCTCGCCAGCGAGGGCATCACCTTCGGCGAGCAGAAGAGCACTCCCGTCGAGCTCACCGTCAGCTAGGCGGGTTTGACGAAATAACGCCGCGTGAAAGCTTGGCGTTAGGTGCAACCGACGCAGAAGAGCCCGTACGAGACGATGTAGAGCACCACAAACAGCAGAAGGCCGGTAGCGAAAAGAATGGTTCTCGTCATACCTCGTGCCTTCGTGAAGGCAAGAACGACGAGGACGGCAGGCGCGGGGGCCGCGAAAGCGACGTGGTAGACCGCCTCTTGCACGAACTCGATGCTGTAAGCGGCAAGAGAGCTGATGATCACATCGCTGGTTGTTCTCGCTCTGCTTTGCGGCTGCTTCATCTTGCTCGCGAGGCGATTCTGGCGGACTTCGCCGGATAGCCTCGCCAAACCCTCCTAGTACTAGGTGCCGTGAGCTAGACGCTCGGCGAGCGCATCGGGCAGCGCCCGATCCCGGATTTCGGCCTGGGTGCGCGCGATGTCGTACGGAACGCGGCGGAACAGAGCCTTCCCGGACGGGAGGTCGAGCTCGAGCCAGGCCGCCCGTGGGTCGCCGTCCCGCGGTTGACCGACCGAGCCGGGGTTCAGGAGCCAGCGGCCCTCGTCCAGCGCCACCTCCGACCCGCCGGGGGCGAGGTCGCCTTCGAGGCGCCCGTCGAACAGCGTGATCGCGAGCGCGATGTGACTGTGCCCGACGAGCACGACCGGCGCGACGGTCGACTCGAGCGCGGCGCGCGCCGACTCTTCGGTGACCACGTATTCCCACACCGGATCCCTCGGGCTCGCGTGATACAGCTCGGCTCCCTCGGTCTTGCCCTGCGGCGAGAGGCCCTCGAGGTACGCCCGGTGCTCGTCGAGCAGCACCGTCTGCGTCCAGCGGGCGCTTGCCGCGGCGTCGGGCGAGAACTCGTCGAGGTCGAGCTGTCCCAGGACTCCGAGGTCGTGATTGCCGAGAAGCCCGATTCGGGCCCGCTCGCGGACGAGTGCAACGACCTCGTTGGGACGCGGCCCGTAGCCGACGAGGTCGCCCACGCACCACAGCGCGTCTGGGGGGTCGGAGTCGATGGCCTCGAGGACAGCCTCGAGCGCGTGTAGGTTCGCGTGGATGTCGGAGATGACTGCAACACGCACTGGCTTGTCCTCCCGTTGGACAACGATATCCGTGGTGTTGATGGCCCTGGCGTGGCTAGTCGCGGCGCCGCTCCTGTGGCGCTCGCGCGTGCCGGGCGATCTCAATCTTCCGAAGCTCGACCCGCGCGCGTATTTCAGCGCGGCCGAGCTCTCGCGCACCGAGCACTACGAACGGTTCCTGCGCATCGACAGCGTTCTCTCGCTCGTCGCAACGGTCGTCGCGCTCCTCGTCCTCGTCCGGCGCGCTCCACGCCTGGCCCGCGGAACGGGGCTGGGACCGATCGGCGCCGGGATGATCGTCGGGATGATCACGCTCGTCGTCGTCTGGGCCGCGAACCTCCCCTTCGCGGTCGCAGCGCGCTGGTGGGATCAGCGATACGGCCTTGCGCACGGGCCGTGGATCGGCTGGTTCCTCGAGCCGTGGGCGCAGCTCGGCGGCGAGGTCGTCTTCGTCATGCTCCAGATCGCGATCGTGATGCTCTTCGCGCGGCGTTACCCACACAACTGGTGGCTGCCGGTGACGCCCATCTTCCTCGGGCTGGCAACGCTGGCGCTCTTCGTCTCTCCGTATCTGTTCGCGTTCTCCGTCAACCCGCCGAAGAGTCCCCAGCTGCGCCAGGACGTACAGCTGCTCGAGCAACGTGAGGGGATCTCCGGGACGCCGGTCGACGTCGAGAAGGTGAGCAACCTCACGACCCAGGCGAACGCATTTGCGACCGGTCTCGGGCCGACGACGCGGGTCGTGCTGTGGGACACGCTGCTCGACCGCCGCTTCAGCCGCGGCGAGATCCGTGTCGTCCTTGCCCACGAGTTCGGGCACGTGGCGCGGGGCCATCTCTGGAAAGGCGTCGTCTGGGCAGCGCTGTTCGCGTTCCCGCTCGCCTTCGCGCTCGCCCGGATCACGAGGCGCCGCGGCGGTCTCGGCGACCCCGGCGTCCTGCCTTACGGAGTACTCGTCCTCGTGCTCCTCCAGCTCGCGTTCACGCCGGCGCAGAACGTCGTCTCGCGCCACGACGAGGCGGAGGCGGACTGGGTGGCGCTCCAGACGACCCGGGACCCGGCCTCCGGGCGCACCCTGTTCGAGAAGTTCTCGAAGACGAGCCTCGCGCAGCCGGACCCGCCGACCTGGTCTTACCTTTTCCTCGAGACGCACCCGACGATCATGCAGCGGATCGCGATGACCCAGGCCTGGCAGGACCGGCCGAGCTCGAAGATGCCCTAGGAATCTTCGCCGCCCGTGGTCTCCGGCAGGTTCCGGATTCCCTCGCGGCTCGTCCACTTGGAGTAGGCGTCGTTCATCGCCTCGAGCAGCTCGTGCATGAAGCGCGTGGACATGTTCACGCGGGCGACGACCACGCCCGGGACATCGCCTTCCTCGACCTCGTGGTCGATGCGCGCGAACGTCAAGGTGAACTCGTAATCCGAGAAGCTGATGTTGGCGAAGTTCGAATAGACGCCCGCCATGACGTCCGGGTCCATGTGAATGTTGAGCTGTCGCTGCTGGGCTTCGTCGTCCACGCTCCTACGATATACCCGTGAATCGTTCCGTCACCAAGCTGGCCGAGCAGCTCGGCGCCGTCGCAGGCGCACCGATCGAGCTCGAGCGGCCGTCGAGCGCCGAGCACGGCGACTACGCGACGAGCGCTGCCCTCCAGCTCGCTCCCGAGCAGAAGCGCCCTCCGCGTGAGATAGCCGAGCGGTTGGCGGAGCAGGCAGTCGGGCTCGAGGCCGTCGAGCGCGCGGAGGTCGCCGGGCCGGGCTTCGTCAACATCTGGCTTGCACCCGCCTGGTTCGGCGAGGCGCTTGCGGAGATCCTCGAGGCGGGGGAGAGCTACGGAGGCGGCTTTGCCGATCCCGTGGAACGAGTGCAGGTCGAGATGGTCTCTGCGAACCCGACGGGGCCGATCACGGTTGCCGCTGCCCGGAACGGCGCCTTTGGCGACTCCCTGGCACGCGTGCTCGCGCACGCCGGCCACACGGTCGAGCGCGAGTACTACATCAACGACGTGGGCGCGCAGATGGAGCGCTTCAGAGCCTCGGTGGACGCCGTTCGCCGAGGAGAGGAGCCGCCGGAGGACGGGTACCACGGCGCGTACGTCGCCGGTCTCGCCGCCGTCGAGGGCGACCCGGTTCCGAAGATGCTGGAGCAGATCGAGCAGACCCTCGAGCGTTTCCGGATCCATTTCGACTCTTGGGCTCTCCAGAGCAAGCTCGCACAGCGGCTGCCTGACCTCTTGCCTCGGTTGGACACGTACGAGAAGGACGGTGCCGTCTGGGCGCGCTCTTCTGCATATGGAGACGAGGATGATCGCGTCCTCATCCGCTCAGCCGATCAGGGTGGCGAGCCCACCTACCGCGCCGCCGACGTGGTCTACCTCGTCGACAAGCTCGAGCGGGGCTTCGACCGGGCGATCTACGTTCTCGGCGCCGACCATCACGGTGCCCGCCAGTGGTACGGAGCTGTCGCGCGAATGCTCGGCTACGACCCCGAGCGGGTGGAGGTGCTCCTGTACCAGCTCGTCCATTTGACCGAGGGCGGCCAGCAGAAGAAGGTCTCGAAGCGGCGCGGCGACGTCGTCTTCCTCGACGAGCTCGTGGACCAGGTCGGTGTCGATGCCGCGCGTTGGTACCTCGTCAACCGCGGGCCCGACCAGGCGATCGAGATCGACGTCGACCTCGCTGCGGAGAAGACGCAGAAGAACCCCGTCTACTACGTCCAGTACGCGCACGCGCGGATCGCCGGCATCCTGCGCAACGCCCCTGCCGGACTTAGCAACAGTCTGTTGCAAAGTCCGGAGGAGCCGGCGCGCGAGGAGAAGGATCTGATCAAGCGGCTCGCGGAGTTCCCGGGCGTCGTCGAGGAGGCCGTTGCCCGCCGGGGGCCGCACGCGCTGCCGAACTACGCGATTCGCGTCGCCGACGACTTCCATCGCTTCTACCACGAGCATCGCGTGCTCGAGAGCGAGGAGCAGGAATTTCGCCTCGCCCTCGTACGCGCGACTCAGAGCGTGATCGCGCGCAGCCTCCACCTCGTCGGCGTCGAAGCCCCGGAGCGAATGTGAAAGCGGAGTAGGATGGCCGCGTGACGCAGGCTGCCGAAACCGGCGCGCCAGCAGGGACTTCCGGCTCGACCCCCGACCGCAACCTCGCGCTCGAGCTCGTCCGGGTGACCGAGTCGGCTGCGATGGGCGCGGGCCGCTGGATCGGGCGAGGCGACAAGATCGCTGCCGACCAGGCCGCCGTCGACGGCATGCGACACATGCTCGGGACGGCGAACATGTCCGGCGTCGTCGTCATCGGCGAGGGCGAGAAGGACGAGGCGCCGATGCTCTACAACGGCGAGGAGATCGGCTCCGGCACGGGCCCAGAGGTGGACGTCGCAGTCGATCCCCTCGAGGGCACGACGCTCTGCGCGAAGGGTCAGCCGAACGCGATCGCCACGATGGCCGCGTCGGAGCGCGGGACGATGTTCTTCCCCGGGGCCGCCGTCTACATGTACAAGATCGCCTGCGGTCCCGAAGGCGCCGACGAGGTGGACGTCGAAGCGCCGCCGGCCGAGAACGTCAAGCGGGTCGCGAAGGCGAAGGGCGTCAAGGCGAGCGACGTAACGGTCGTCGTCCTCGAGCGCGACCGGCACAAGGACCTGATCGCCGAGCTGCGGTCTGTCGAGGCGAAAGTGCTGCTGATTCCAGACGGCGACGTCGCCCCCGCGATCGCAGCCGCGCGGCCCGGCACGGGCGTCGATCTGCTGATGGGAATTGGCGGCACGCCCGAAGGCGTTCTCGCGGCTTCGGCGCTCAAGTGCGTCGGGGGCGTGCTGCTCGGCAAGCTCTGGCCACGGGACGACGAGGAGCGCCAGAAGCTGATCGATGCGGGCTTTGACCTCGATCGCGTGCTGTCGACGGATGATCTCGTCGGCGGGGACGAAGTCTTCTTCGCCGCCACGGGCGTCACGACCGGCGCCCTCCTGCGGGGCGTTCGTTACACCCCCGAAGGGGCGATCACAGATTCGATCGTGATGCGCTCGAAGTCCGGGACCGTTCGCCGAATCGAGGCGTACCATTCGTTCGGAAAGCTCGAGTCGCTCTCGGGCAGGCGCTTCCAGACGGGAACGGACCTGGCCGTCTGACGCTTCGCTAGGCCCGGCAGGGACAGTCCCTCGAAGAGCTAGCCGAAGGTCACGACTAGGCGATCGATCTCGGCCCCGCGCAGGCGGAGGATGAGCGTGCCCGCTCGGGCTGCGGGCTCGGCCTGCCAAGCGTAGTCCGCGACGACGAGGTCGTCACCCGACTCGCGGGTGCGCAGGATCACGATCTCGTCGTCCGGCGGCTGGTCGACGTACGCCTGCGCGATCGCGGGCTTGCCGCGGAACGGCCCGACCGGAACGCCCTCGAACGCGAGCTCCGCGTTCTCGGCGAACTGCTCGAGCATGGCGCCGAAGTCGCCCGAGCGGACTCCCTCGTTGAAACGCTCGACGTGAGAGCGGAGGAGCTCCTCGCTAAGCGACTTCGCTTGTCTCCCATTCCGGCGCATAGGAGCCCGACCGGGCAGCGCCGTTGAACTTCGCCCGCCGGTAGAACGCCTGTTGCGCTTCTTCCACTTTGCTCGGGTCTCCGCGCCAGGCCTTGAGCGCAGGCGCCTGCAGCGCGCGGCCGTACGAGAACGAGAGCTCCCACGAATGCGGCCCGCGCGCGTTCATCGCGTTCAGCCGCCTCGTCGCATCCTCGTCCGACTGTCCGCCCGAAAGGAAGACGATTCCAGGGACCGCGGCCGGCACGGCGTTCTTCAGACACGTGATCGTCAGCTCCGCGACCGAGTCGTCGTCGGCCTGCTCGGGGCAGTCGTAGCCCGAGAGGACCATGTTCGGCTTCAGGAGCATCCCCTCGCGTTCGACCCGCTGGTCGAAGAGCTCGGTGAACACCGCCCGCTGCGTCTTGACGGTGACGTGGTAGCTCGTGTCGATCGTGTGGTCGCCGTCCATCAGCACCTCGGGCTCGACGATCGGCACGAGGCCGGCCTCCTGCGAGAGCGCCGCGTACCGGGCGAGCGCGTGCGCGTTTGTCCAGATGCAGTATTCGGTCGGTATCTCCGCACCGATCGAGAGCACCGCGCGCCACTTCGTGAAGCGCGCTCCGAGCTCGTAGTACTCCAGGAGCCGCTCGCGCAGTCCGTCGAGACCCTCGGTGACCGTCTCGCCGGGCGCGTTGGCCAGTGGCTTCGCGCCGGTGTCGACCTTGATTCCCGGGATGATCCCGCGGCTCGCGAGGAGCTCGGGGAACGGCGTCCCGTCGGACGCGGACTGGCGGATCGTCTCGTCGTAGAGGATCACGCCGCTGATGAACTCCTCGATCCCGGGCGTCGTAAAGAGAAGCTCGCGGTAGGCGCGCCGGTTCTCCTCGGTCGACTCGACGTCGATCGAGTCGAAGCGCTTCTTGATCGTGCCGGTGCTCTCGTCCGCCGCCAGGATGCCCTTCCCTTCGGCTACGAGCGCTTTCGCAATCGTCTCCAGGTCTTGCTCGGTCATCGTCGCCATCGTGCTCCTCCCTGTTCTCGTCGCCAGGGATTATCTCCCTTGCTGGGCTATCCTGAACGGACTTCGCGGACGTAGCTCAGTTGGTAGAGCATCAGCTTCCCAAGCTGAGGGTCGCGGGTTCGATCCCCGTCGTCCGCTCTCCTCACGAGGGCCAGGCGTGTGCGAGCTTGCGCCGGGTTTCGACGAGATGCTCGGGCAGCACCTTCACGTCGGCGAGGACCGGCATGAAGTTCGTGTCGCCCGCCCAGCGGGGGACGAGGTGGAGGTGGACGTGATCCGTGATCCCCGCCCCGGCAATGCGGCCGAGGTTCCAGCCGAGGTTGTATCCCTGCGGGCTGTACACCTCGGCCAGCGCGCCCATGCCCTGGCTCGCGAGGCGGTGGATCTCCAGCGCCTCCTCGTCGTCGAGCTCTCCGAACTCCCCGAGATGACGCACCGGAGCGATCAGCAGATGGCCGGAGGCATACGGGAACTTGTTCAGGAGAACGAACGCGTGTCGCCCTCGATGAACGACGAGACCCTCCTCGTCGCTGCCCTCTTGCGCGAGGCAGAAGATGCAGCCCTCTTGCTCGTCGGCGCTGCCGACGTACTCGAGCCGCCACGGAGCCCAGAGCGGATGGGTCACGACGCCGCTTCTATCAGGATCACCAGGTAGCGTGTCGGCCGTGACTCGCGCCGGGGTCGTCTTGCTCACAGCAGCGCTCGTCGCCCTCGGAGGCGCTTCCTCGGTGAAGGCCTGGCATGACCCGGCTCACGAGTGTTTCGGCGCCACCGAGACAATCGTCGGAACAGCCGGGAACGACGTCATCACAGGCACTCCCGGCAACGATGTGATCAACGCGGGCGCGGGCGACGACACGATCGACGGCGCAGGCGGAAACGACATCATCTGCGGCGGAGACGGAAACGACACGATCACGGGCGGCGCGGGCGACGACGCGGTCTCAGGTGACGCCGGCGACGACCACGTGGATGGCGGCGACGGGTTCGATCTCGCGTTCTACTACTGGTCTCCCGTCGGAGTGACGGCGGATCTCTCGACGAACACGGCCACCGGCTGGGGCACCGACATGCTCGTCAACTTCGAGGGTCTCGTCGGCTCCCTGAACGACGACGTGCTGACCGGTGACGCGAACGACAACCTGCTCGACGGCAGGGCGGGCAACGACACGCTCCTGGGCGGCGCGGGCTCGGATGGAATGGACGGCGACGCCGGCAACGACATCCTCAACGGCGGGCCCGGCGCAGACCTCGTCTTCTACGACTACTCGCCGCACGCCGTCGTTGCGAACCTTGCCTCCCACACGGCCCGGGGGTGGGGGACGGACGCGCTGCGGTCGATCGAGGACCTCCACGGCTCGCAGAAGAGCGATGTCCTGACTGGGAACGGCGGGCCAAACGTTCTGAACGGCCACGCGGGCAGCGACCGCATCATGGGCGGCGGCGGGCGGGATCTCGTCCTCGGCGAGACCGGCGCCGACCGGCTCTTCGGAGGCCCGGGCCGCGACCGCATCGTCGGCGGGCCCGGCAAGGACTACGTCGACGGCGGGGGCAGCCGGGACGTCTGCATCGGCGAGAAGAAGAAGCGCTGCCCCTGAGACTTAGCAACAGTCTGTTGCTAAGTCGGGAGCGCCGGGTCTAGATCCAGCGCCTCTAACGCCGACCAATCGACCTCTGAATTCCCGCGCTCTACCTGCCGTCGGCTCCATAGGCCGCTTGACCCCCTCTGCGAGCGCGTAGTACAACCGGGGCGTGGCGGCGCCGGAGGATCCCGCACGCGCACGTGGGCTGACGGTCGCTGCGCCGGTTCCCCGCGAAGCGTTCGGAGGGGCGGGCCGGCTGACCACCGTCCACGCGGCGCTGCGGCTCGTCCACATCGGGCGCGCGCCCGAGAACGACATCGTCGTCGAGGACGTGCTCGTCTCGCGCAAGCACGCGGAGCTGCGCGGGAACCCGGCCTCCGGTTACGAGCTCGTCGACCTCGGCAGCCACAACGGAACCTTCGTGAACGGCGTGCGGATCGAGAAAGTGCAGCTCGAGCAGCTCGACGTCGTCGGGATCGGCCGCGCACAGTTCCGGCTCGTCGGGGACTCGCTCGAGGAGTACGTCGACACCGGCGAGATCAGCTTCGAGGCGCGTGGCCTGACCGTCCGTGTCGACGGGCGCGTCCTCGTCGAGGGCGTCGGGATCAGCCTGCGCGAGCGAGCGCTCCTCGGCATCGTCGGACCGTCCGGCTGCGGGAAGTCGACGCTGCTTCACGCCCTCAGCGGTCGCCGCCCGGCGACGAGTGGCATCGTCCTCTACGACGGGCTCGACCTCTACGCGCAGTACGACGAGCTGCGCTCGCGGATCGGGTTCGTCCCGCAGGACGACGTCCTCCACCGCGAGCTGCGCGTCCAGGCGCTGCTGGAATACACGGCGGAGCTCGCGTTCCCGCCGGACGTAACCGCCGCCGAGCGCTCACAGCGGGTCGACGAAGTGCTGGGTGAGCTGGCGCTGGCGGAGAGGCGCGACGTGCGCGTCGACCGGCTCTCGGGCGGCCAGCGGAAGCGGGTCAGTGTCGCGCTCGCGCTGCTGACCAAGCCGTCGCTCCTCTTCCTCGACGAGCCGACGTCGGGCCTCGACCCGGGCTACGAGCGGACGCTGATGGAGCTCCTGCGCGTGCTCGCGGACGGCGGGCGCACGGTGGTCGTCGTGACGCACAACGTTCAGAGCCTGCGGCTTTGCGACCGGACGCTCGTCATCGCGCCTGGGGGCAAGCCTGCGTACTTCGGGCCGTCGCAGCTTGCGGCGTCGTACTTCGGGCGCGACGACTTGCAGCAGGTCTTCCAGGATCTGAGTTCCGTTCGCGACGTCGACTGGGCGGCGCGGTTCCGGGAGCACCCGGATCACGTCCGCTACGGGGCCGCCGCCGACGAGCCGGCGGTCGCCGAGGAGCGCGCGGCACCGCCTGCGGAGCGCCGCGGCCCCTGGCTGCGGCAGTTCAGGACCTTGACCCGGCGAAACGTGGAGCTGCTCGCAAGCGATCGCCGCAATCTCGCCCTGCTCGCCTTCCAGGCCCCGGCCCTCGGGCTGATCATGTTGCTCGCGCTGCCGCCCGGCCAGCTGTCCGCCCCTCCCGACGGGTCGCTGCGCATCGCCGCGAAGGGCGGGCTCGTGCTCCTGACCCTCGTGATGGCGGCGACCTGGCTTGGCGCCTCGAACGCGGTGCGCGAGATCGTCCGGGAGCTGCCGATCTTCCGCCGGGAGCGCGCGCTCGGCGTCTCGATTTCGGCGTATCTCGGCTCGAAGGCGCTGGTGCTCGGAGCGGTTGCGATCCTCCAGGCTTTCGTTCTGGTCGCCCTCGCGGTCGCGCGCCAGGGCGGGCCGTTCGACGCGGTCGCGCTCGGCTGGCCCTGGCTCGAGCTCGCGACCGCAGTAGCGGCTACCGGCCTCGCGGCAACGGCGCTCGGGCTGCTCGTCTCGGCGCTCTCCGGCCGGGTCGAACGGGCGATGACCGTCCTGCCGGTGCTGATCGTCGCCGAGGTGATCCTCGGGATGGGCGGGATCTCGCCCGAGATGGTGTCGAAGCCGGTGATCAAGCAGCTCTCGTACGTCGCGAGCACGCAATGGGGGTTCTCGGCGGCAGCGTCGACTGCCGGGCTGAACGACCTCGAGCCTCTGAACGGTCTCGGCCGGACGATGCCGACTCTCGAATTGTCCGATCCAGCAAAGGCGGCGCGGGACTTCGTGAAGGCTTATCGCGGCGAGCCCCGCTGGGACCACACGGCAGCTGCGTGGGGGACGAGCATGGCCGCACTTCTCGGCCTGACCGTGGTCACGCTTGTGGGTGCCGGGCTCGCGCTGCGACGCGCCGACCCGCGACGGCCGTGAAGGCGTTCGCCGCGGCAGGAACGCTCGCGCTCGCACTGCTTTCGGCCGGCTGCGCGACGCATCGACCCGCTGCCCCGGTGACGCTCTGGAAGCCGCCGGCTATGTGTGAGCGTGGCGGGACCGACTGCGTTCGGCTCGTTGCGGCGGAGATGAAGCGGCGCTACCTGCGGCTTGGGGCGTCCTGTGACCACGATGCCGCGTTCGCGCTCATGTATCTGCGCGTGACGCAGGCGGTCGGGCGTGACGCCGGCTTCGCCGACCGGGCTTATCTCGCCCGCCTTGATTCGACGTTTGCTGCGCTCTACTTCCGCGCATTCGACGAGTGGCGCGCAGGCCGCCGCGACGCGGTGCCGCCGGCCTGGCAAATCGCCTTCGAGGCAGCAGACCGCCGTCGCGCGTCTGGGATCGGCGACCTCCTGCTCGGGATGAACGCGCACATCAGCCGCGATCTCCCGTTCGCCGTTGCCGCCCTTGGAGCGACGCGGCCGGCGGGTCGACGCTCGTTCGAACAGGTGAACGCACTGCTCGAGCGGGTCGCGCAGCCGATGCTCCGCGAGCAGGCGCGCCTCTTCGACCCGACGGTGACGAGCTTCGCGCTGCCCGTGCTCTCGGCTAGCCCGGAAACGCTCGGGACGGTGCTCGCCGGGTGGCGGGATGCAGCGATGCGCGATGCCAAACGGCTACTCCGCGCGAAGACCGCGGCCTCGCGCGCCGCGGCCGCGGAGTCGATCGAGCGCACGGCTGCGGTGCGCGCCGCTCTAATCGCCGCGGCGACCTCCCGCGTGCCGTACTCGCCCGCCGGTAAGGCTCGCGAGTCGTTCTGCCAGGCGCACCACGGCGCCTAGTCTTTCTCCACGGCCTCGGATTCGCCGAGATCGTCTGAGGTCACGTCAGGTTGGTAGAACTTTCCACCGCTTGCCCCGATAGCCTTCGCCTGTGTCGGACTCCAGCGCCGAGACCAAGGCGACCGCCTAACGGCATGCGCATGACGCGAGCGGACGAGGGGATCACCGAGCGGCTCGCTCGAGCGAGCGCGGCACACCCAAAGCGAACGCTGGGGCTGTGGGGGATCTGCGTTGTGGTCGCGCTGGCGCTCGTGGGGACATCGCTGCACGGGCTGACATCGAACGCACATGTGGTCGGCAAACCCGAGTCGACGAGGGCCGCGGACCTATACGCGCAGGGGTTCCCGCCGACGGCGGAGCAACTGAGGCGCCAGGTGAGCGACGTGATCGTCGTGCGCTCCGACGGCTCGACCGTCGAGACACCGGAGTTCCGCAGGTTCGTCTCGACCCTGGTCGGGAAGGTGCGGGCGACCGGCAAGCCCGCCAGCGTTGAGAGCTACCTGTCCGGCGGAGACCGGCTCGTCTCGCGCGACCGGCACGCGACGCTCGTCCAGTTGCTGCTTGGCAGCGACGCAGCCGCCAAGCCGGTCGTGGCGGTGGTGCAGGAGGCGAACCGGACGCCAGGCTTCGCAGTCGCGATCACGGGCAAGCACTCGGTCGGGAACGACTTCAACACGCTCTCCCAGCGTGATCTCGAGCACGGTGAGCTCGCCTTTGGCCTCCCGGGGGCGCTGCTCGTGCTGCTGCTCGTCTTCGGCGCCGTGGTCGCCGGGCTGGTGCCCGTGTTGATGGCGCTCATCTCGATCCTGGTCGGCCTCGGCCTGGTCGCGCTGCTCTCGCTCGAGTTCAGCCTCTCGGTCTTCATCGTGAACATGCTGACCGGGATGGGGCTTGCGCTCGGGATCGACTACTCGCTGTTCGTGATCTCCCGCTACCGCGAGGAGCGCACGCGCGGGCTGGAGCAGGAGGCGGCGATCCGAGTTGTCGGCGCGACCGCGAGCCGGGCCGTCCTCTTTAGCGGCAGCACCTTCGTGGTCGCCCTGTTCGGGATGCTGATCGTCCCGACCACGATCATGCGCAGCCTCGCCGCCGGGGCGATCATCGTCGGCGTCGTCTCGGTCGCGGCAGCGCTGACGCTCCTCCCCGCGTTCTTGGGCCTCGTCGGCGACGGCGTGAACGCCCTACGTGTCCCTGTGCTCGGCCGCAACCTCGGCCGCGCCGACGCCGCCGAGGGTCGCCTCTGGCGCAGCGTCGTCGAGCGGGTGCTGCGGCGCCCGGCTCTGAGTCTCGTGCTGGCCACCGGCCTGATGCTCGCCGCGGCCGTCCCGGTCATCGGATTGCACATCGGTCAGAGCGGGGTCACCAGCCTGCCGAACAGCCTGCCCTCGAAGCAGGGCTACCTGGCGCTGCAGCGCGAGTTCCCCGCCCAGAACCCCTACCCGGTCCAGATCGTCGTCCAGGGCGGAAGCGCCGCTCGCGCCGATCTTGTCCGGCTGCGTGCCCGACTTGCCCCCGACCCCCGCTTCGGTCAGGGGACGATCCAGACCGGTCGGCACGACATCTCGCTCCTCTCAGTGCCGTTGCGCGGCGATGCGGTCGGCCGCAAGGCGATCTCCGCCATCCGCGACCTGCGCTCGCACATCCTCCCGGACGCGTTTGCCGCCAGCGGCGCGCGTCCCCTTGTCGGTGGCAACACGGCCGAGACCGCCGACTACTTCGACGCAGTCACCAACCCGACGCCCTTCGTGCTCGCCTTCGTGCTCGGGCTGAGCTTCCTCGTGCTCACGATCGCCTTCCGCTCGCTCGTCGTCGCCGTCGTCTCGATCCTCCTCAACCTGCTCTCGGTCGGTGCCGCCTACGGGCTGCTCACGCTTGTCTTCCTGCACGGCGTGGGCGCGGGCCTGTTTGGTTTCCAGCAGGTCCAGAGCGTCGACGCCTGGGTGCCACTCTTCCTCTTCTCGGTGCTCTTTGGCCTCTCGATGGACTACCAGGTGTTCCTGATGAGCCGGATCCGGGAGCGCTTCGACGAGAGCGGCTCCACCAGGGAAGCAGTCGCCTCCGGCGTCGCCTCGACCGCGCGGATCATCACCGGCGCCGCGCTGATCATCGTCGTCGTCTTCTCCGGCTTCGCGCGTGGCCAACTCGTCATGTTCCAGCAGATGGGCTTCGGCGTCGCAGTCGCCCTCCTCCTCGACGCAACCCTGATCCGCTCGGTCGTGCTGCCGAGCATGCTGAGTCTGCTCGACGCACGCAGCTGGTATCTGCCCCGCTGGCTCGAGTGGCTCCCGCACATCGAAGTCGAGCGTCCCACGCCGCAGCCGGCTCCAAAGCCGACGAGCTGACGCGTCGACGTAGAGCGTGCAGGAGATAGTCGCTTCCGGTAGCGAGAACGGCCCCGCCGCTCAGCAGGGCGGTTCCGCTCAGAGCCAGCGCTTGTAGCGGAAGAAACCCAGCATGCCCGCGATCAGGGTGATCAAGGCCGCCATGATGAGCCAGAAGACCGCATGCGAGGAGGTCGCAGGATTCCCTCCACCGGGAAGACCGACGTTCATCCCCCAGATGCTTGCGATCAGAGTGGCGGGGAGGAACACGATGCTGAAGACGGTCAGGATGCGAAGGACGTCGTTGAACCGGTGCGAGAGCACCTGCTCGTTCGTCGTCTCGACCGCCTCGACCACCTCCTTGTAGTTGTCGAGCAGGTCCCAGATGCGCTCCGAGGCGTCGACGAGGTCGTCGAAGTAGAGCTCGAGCCCCTCCGGCATGAAGCGCTCGACGCGCCGCTCGAGCAAGCGCAGCGCGGGACGCTGTGGCTTGATGATCTTGCGGTAGGAGATGATCTCCTGCTTCGCGTTGGAGATGTCGCGGACGACCTCCTCCGAGCGGCCCTCGAAGACGTCGTCCTCGATCGAGTCGAGCTTGTGACCGATCTTGTCGAGGATCGGGAAGCAGTAGTCGAAGAGATCGTCGAGGACGTGGTAGAGGAGGTAGCCAGAGCCCTTCGAGAAGAGGGTCTCGCGCAGCTCTGGTTCGTCCAGACAGCGGTGGAAGAGCCGCGACACCGGGAGCAGCTCGACGTTCGGGAGGGTGACGAGGTACCCCTCGCCGAGGAAGAAGTCGAGCTCGGCGGCGTTCAACCG
>JBGOSR010000005.1:0-24651 GCA_041476065.1 Gaiellaceae bacterium | reverse complement strand
GCGCTCGGTTACCGGGGCGCCGAGCGACTCGAGCCACTCGAGAGCCTCGTCGAGGTCGTCGACGATTCTCCGCTGCAGCGCCGGATCTCCGCCAGGGCACTCCGCTGCGAAGTCCTCGAGCGAGCGGTACCGCCAGATGACCCCGCTCGAGAGGAGCATCGAGCCTCCCGGGCGGTCGCCCTTCTCCAGGACGAGCGGCTCCGCCCCCAGCTCGCGCGCCCGGGCGGCCGCGACCAGGCCGGCCATGCCCGCTCCGAAGATCGTCAGGTCGGCTATTTGAGCGCGAACGTCGGCTTTTGCTCGACGTACTCGATCTTCACGCGCTCGGGGCCCCACACGAAGATCGCGTACGTGTTCGGTGCGTCGACCACGTCCGCCACCTCCATGCCCGCCTCTTTCGCCTCGCCGAGTGTCTCCTCGGCAGAGTCCACGAGCACCGCGAGATGGTTGAGGAGGGGACGCTCCGGATCACCGGGCTCGCCATCGTGAAACTCGACGAAGGCACCGCCGACCTCTACCCGTCGCTCGCCACTTGGCGCGAAGCCGAACTCCGGGTAGCGCTCGGCCGTTTCATCCGGCTGTGCCGAGAAGAGGGCGACGTGGTCGAGGTCGTACTCGACTTCGGTCTCTCCCTCGACGAGCCCGAGCCGAAGCCCTTCGTCCACGTCGAAAAAGGCGCTCCCGTTCTCGCGGTCGACCGCGATTCCGTCCAGCCCACGCAACGCGGCCTCGAGGTCATTGACCCGCAAGGCGACATGGCGCAGCGCGCCCCGCGCCCGCGGGCCTTCCGCCGCGAACAACGTCAGCTTGCCCCGGCGAGCATCCGTGCCCACGAGCGTGAACTTCTCGGTGCGCTCGATCACGTGCATCGAGAGCCGCTCGGTGAGGAAGTCGCTGATCGCGTCCCGGTCGGCAACCCAGAGCGCGACGTGGTCGAGAGTCTTCGGCCTCATCCCGCCGCCAATCTACCTAGCGGGATGAGGCCCACGTAGACCGCACACCCGAAAGAGCGGTTTCTATTCCAGGGGTGGGTTCTGGACGTTGTGCGCGGTCGCGTACTCGTTCGTGAGGTTGTTCACGACGTCCGCGCCGTCACCGTAGGCGTAGTTGATCTTGACGAACGGCTCCCACTTCTCCGGTAGCGCGTCCTCGGGGAAAATTGCCTCGACCGGGCACTCCGGTTCGCATGCGCCGCAATCTATGCACTCCTCTGGATCGATGATGAGGATGCGCTCGAACTCGTGGATGCAGTCGACGGGGCAGACGTCCACGCAGGACAGGTCTTTGATGTCGATGCAAGGCTCGGCGATGATGTAGGTCACGGGAGCGGGTCAGTCTATCGACGCTAGAAGACCGTCGATCAGCTCCTGCGCGCGCTCGTCGAGAGCGGATTTTGCGACCACCTGGTCGAACCCGGCTTCGTTCGCCCGGCGCAACCCAGCCGTGTCCTTGTGGTTCGTGTAGCCGAGCAGGGGCACGTCCGGATACGCCTCGGCCACGTCGTACGGGTCGACCCTGGCCACGTCCGCGATGACGAGATCCGGGGGGTCGACGCTGTCGGTCGTCACGAGGTGATGACCGGGAAGCCAGGCTTCCAGCTTGCCCCGGATGAAGAGATCCACCCCAGCGAGGAGGATCGTCGACACGGCGGCCCGAGGGTAGCACTCTGTTCGTGTCGGAACCACTCGGCGGCTGCGAAAATCGGTTTCGTCATGCTGGAATCCGACCTCGCGCGCGGGCTCGACCTCGCCCGTGCCGGCGAGTATTTCGCCGCGCACGAGGCGCTCGAGGACGCGTGGCGGGCCGCCGACGCGGCCGAGAAGGACTTCTTCCAGGGGCTCGTCCACGTCGTCGTCGCGTGGTACCAGGCCGGGCGCGGCAACGGGACCGGCTGTGAGCGGCAACTCGAGAAGGCGACCCGCCGCCTCGCCCCGTTCTCGCCGGAGCACCGCAAAGTCGACGTCGCCGCGCTCCTGCGCCAGGTCGAGGCGGCCCAGGCGCTCGGCACCCTCGAGCTCAGGCCGCTAGACGTTCCCTAGCCCGACGTCGGTCAGCACGCGGTTGAGAAAGACGCGGAGCCACCAGTCGTAGTGGAAGAAGAGGAGGAGGCCGAGCGCGACGAGCGTCAGCCCGCCCGAGACGCGCAGCACGGCGTAGTGGTCCCGGAGCCACCGGAACGCCCCCATGGCCTGGGTGAAGGCGACTGCCGCGAGCAGGAAGGCCAACCCGAGCCCGGCCGAGTATGCGGTGAGCAGGACGACGCCCTTCAGGACCGAGCTCGCGCCCGCCACGACGAGGATCGTCGCCAGCACCGTTCCGATGCAGGGCGCAGCGCAGACCGCAAAGGCGGCACCGAGGAGCACGCTCGAACCGCGCTTGTGCGCGCCGGTCAGGAGCCCGGGCGCCAGGATCCGCTCCGGCCAGGGCAGCAGCCCGACGAAGGTCAGGCCGAGGACGACGAGGATGAAGCCGGCAAGCTCCGTCTGCCGGTCGGCGGGAAGCACGCCGCCGATCGCCGCCGCGCCGGCGCCGAGGACGACGAAGACGACCGTGAAGCCGGCGATGAACGGAAGGCTCGCGAGAGCCACGTGGCGCGCGGCTCCGGGCCGGCCCAGCCGGTCGGCCTCGATCGCCGAGACCGCCGAGAGGTAGCCGGGAACGAGCGGCAGCACGCAGGGCGTGATCACCGAGATGAGCCCTGCGAGGAACGCGACCGGGATCTTTGCGAGCACTAGGAGGGTTTGGCGGAATTCTGCTCGCCGCCGGGGCGCGATGGTCGTTCCGAGGGAGCGGACGCAGGGAGCACCCAGGCTAGTAAGCCTGGGTGCGACTCAGGACCCGCCCTCTGGGCGAGCAGCGCGTTCCGGCGGCTCAGCATGTATTTCGCCAAACCCTCCTAACCCTCGTCGAAGCGGGCGAGCTCTTGGTCGATGCGCCGCTCGAGGGCGGGATCGAGGTCCACGACCGCCGGCTCGGGCTCACGGGCCCGGCTCCAGCGCCAGGCGAGCACGGCGAGGACGAGCGCTCCGCCGAGCACTCCGACGATCGGGAGCAGCCAGGCGAGCAGGTCGAAGCCCTTCTTCGGGGGTGCGGCCAGGATCTGCGGCCCCCAGTCGGCGACCAGACGGTCCTTGATCTCTTGCTTCGAGTCGCCCGCCGCGATCCGCTGCGAGATGAACGCCTTGATCCGTCGAGCCACCGGTGAGCTCGACTGGTCGAGCGTCGTGTTGCAGACGGGGCACATCACCTCGCCCTCGAGATCGGCGAGGGTGGGCCGATTGCCGTCCATTCTCGTCCCGAGGGCCGACACGAGCGCGGCCGGGTGCGACTCGCTCGCGACCGCAGCCGGCACGGCGACGAGCGCGAGCAGGGCGAGTGCGGCCACGACCAGCTTCACGCTGCCAGAGCCTCCCTGATCGCGCTCTCGAGCTCTTCGGCACGGGCCTCGCCGAAGATGTAGCCGTGCACTTTTCCCGAACGCGTGACGACGAACGTCCGGGGAATCGGCAGCCCGCCGTAGTCGTGGAGGACGTGGCCGTTGGGGTCGCGCACGTTCGGATAGCTGACGCCGTAGCGAGAGAGGAAGGCGCGGCCGTCTCCGGAGAAATCGGTCGTGTCGACGCCGACGAACGCGACCCTGCCCCGGTAGCGCTCGAAGGCCGACTGGAAGCGCGGTGCCTCGCTCTTGCACGGGTCACACCACGCGGCCCAGAAGTTGATCACGACGACCTTCCCGCGCAGGGATGAGAGTCGCAGCGAACCGTCGCCGTTCAGGCGTTTCAGGTTGAAGTCCACCGCCATCGGCTTCTTTCCCTGCGTGAAAGCCTGCGCGACGTTCGACCGGTCGTTCTGCACGACCTTCCAGACGAGGAGCCCGAGCAGAGCCACGACGAGCCCGAGCGCGCCGACCTGCCCTGCGAGCTTGAGCCTGGGCATCAGGCGCCGACGATGAACACCGTCGTCCCGATGTCGACGGTGTTGAACAGCCATTCAGCGTCCGAGATGTACATCCGGATGCAGCCGTGCGAGACGGAGTAGCCGATCGAGGCGGGGTTCGGAGTCCCGTGGATGCCGACGCCCGGAGAGGAGAGCCCCATCCAGCGAGTTCCCAGCGGGTTGTTCGGGCCCGGCGGGATCGGCTTCTGGCCCTGCGCCCAGCGCGAGTTCGGCGGATACCACCAGGGGTTTCGCCACTTGACGAGGATCCGAAAGCGGCCGAGTGGCGTCGGGTAGACGGACTGGCCGGTCGCGACGCGGAACGGGCGGCGCAGCCGGTCGTAGTGGTAGAGGAGCAGACGATTCGAGCTGCGGCGGATGACGATCACCGAGCGGAACGCGTTGCGAAGGACGGTGGCGCGTGGCGAGCGGTACTTGATCCGCACGACCGTGCGGCTCGTCGCCCGGAGCCGCGCGACGATCGCCTGCGTGAGCGACAGCCGGTCGACGGTCAGTCCGGGTCGGTCGGCGACGACGACCGGCTTCAGGTGGCGGAGGAACACCTGGGCGTCGGCTGGGCGCCGGCTGAAGCGGCGGGCAACCGCGAGGACGTAGGCGCGGACGACGTTCCCGTCGATCAGGACCGGAAGCGTGAGGGCCGCTCCGGGCTCGGAGCTCCTCGCGCGCGCGATCGCCTCGTCGACATGGGCGCTCGCCCCCAGCGTGCCCGGCGTGGGCGCAAGCCGGTGACGGCGGTTGAGCACAACCGGCAGCGCCAGGTCGAAGCGCTCCTGGACGACCGTGGTCGCCTCCTCGGGCGTCAGGCCCCCGACCGGGATCCCCGAGATCGTCACGCCGGGCGGGATCAGCGCGGGGGGAGGAGTGGTCGTCGTCCCACCGGTCGTGGTCGTCGCGGTCGAGCCGGTCGTCAGCATTCCCGCCGCGTTCACGCCGCCCGCCAGGACCACGGCTGCGAGCGCACCTGCTACAGCGCAGGCAAAGGCACAAACGGCAAAGCCGAATCGACGTTTCACGCCTGGAGTGTAGCCCTCTAAACCCGGAAGATCCGAGGGTCGTCGGTGATCACGCCGTCGACGCCGAGACCCTCGATCTCTCGGAGGACTGCGCGGTCGTTGACCGTCCAGGCAAGCACCGCGACGCCGAGCGAGTGGCAGCGCTCGACGACTGCACGCGTGACGAGTCGGTGATCGAGCGTCGCAGCCGACGCCTCGGCCTCGGCGGTGATCGTTTCGATGCGGAACGGAAGCAGCAGGCGCAGGCCCAGGCGCACAGGGCCGACGACCGGCACGGGCGTCCGGCGTCCGGCGACGTAGAGCCGACCGGGCGGGTACGTCCGGCTGAGCACGAGACCCGGCTCGAGCCGGCGGAGAGCCCGCAGCGTCCCGAGACTGTTGGTGGCTGCAACCGTCCTCCCGACGAGGTCGTGCCGCCGCAGGGCCTCGACGAGGTCGCGCTCGACGCCCGCTCCCTTGACGTCCGCCAGGAGCCCCGTCTCGGGACTGTGGTCCGCCAGGAAGGCGAAGGCCTCGTCCAGGGTCGCCGGCGCTGCCTCGAGCTCCCCGTGCGAGTGCCCGAGGACAAGCGTTCGGTCGGGCCTCGCGAGAACGTCGAGCTCGACCAGGTCCACGCCGAGCGCCAGGGCTGCCTCGACTGCAGCGATCGAATTCGCCGGGGCGAGCGCCGCTGCGCCCCGGTGCCCGATCCGGAGCAGCGGGCCGTCACCGCGCAAGAGCGAAACGGTCACGGCGCGGTCGGCAGCGGGGACTCCTCGAAGTGGCCCCCACGCGCGGCGAACTCCAGGATCATCCGGTCGGTGAGCCACTCGACGGGGGCACGGTCGTCGGTCCACGGGTCGGCAGCCGGCGAGGCGACCTTCAGGTCCCGCGCAAGAAGGTGCTGCAGCGACCGGAGCTGAGCCGGGCCGCGCGCCAGCCGCCGGACGAGGACCTCCCGCGGCGCGGGCCGGTCGAGGCCGATCACGAACTGGTTGAAGCGGAGCGGCTGCCACGTGAGCACGAGCGGGAACTCGGTCGCGAGCGTTCCGGAGACGCCCTCCGCGAGCCTGTGGTCGTCGGGGACGGACCCGACGTTGAGCACGATCGCTCCCCCGAGGGTCAGGCGAGAGCGGGCGAGCCGGAAGAACTCGCGGGTCGCCAGGTAGAAGGGCACATACGGCGGGCGATAGGCGTCGATGACGATCAGGTCGTACCGCGACTTCGTCCGGCGAAGGAATGGCCGCGCGTCGGCGGTGATCACACGGAGGCGCGGGTTGTCGTTCAAACCGAAGAAGCGGCGGCCGACAGCAGTCACGGCCGGATCGAGCTCGACTCCGTCGACGTGGGCCTCGGGATAGAAGACGCCGAGTGCCCGCGCCGTTGTTCCACCCGCGTTCCCGAGGATCGCAACCCGGCGAAGCGGCCGGCCCAGCAAGGGCGGCACGGCGAGGTACGTGTCCCACTCACCACCCGTCAGGACGGCGTTGCGCCGCCAGATCGAATGCACGGCGAGCCCTTCGTTCAGGTACAAGCGGCGCACGCCGTGCTCCTCGGTGACGTGGATGAACTGGTAGCGCGACTCCTGCTGGAAGATGCGCCCCGTCTCGGCCCTGACGGCGCCGGTTGGAACCGCGAGCAGCGCCCCGATCGCCACGGCGACGACGAGCCAGCGGCGGCCGAGCAGCGCCGCGGCAGGCAGAGCAACGAGCACTGCCGCCGTCAGCAACGTCCGCTGCGTGCCGATCTCCGGAATCGCGACGAGCGCGGACAGGAACGTCCCCAACAGGCTGCCGATCGTCGAGAGCGCGTACAGCCGGCCGGCGACCGATCCCGCATCGCGCACGTCGTCGATCGCAAGCCGCACCGCGAAGGGCGCAACCATGCCGAGCAGGGTCACCGGCGGCGCGAAGAGGGCGAGCACCGCGAAGAACGAGCCGATCGCGGCTCCGGCCGAGACCTGGTCGAGCCCGTTCACCGAGACGTCGAGAAACGGCCCCGCCGCGAAGGGCACGGCGGCGATCAGCACCGCCGCGGCGAGAACGATCCCGCCGAGCACGCGGGGCTCCGGCCGCCGGTCGGCCAGCCGGCCTCCGAGCCAGTACCCGACCGAGAGCGCCGCGAGAACGAGCCCGATCACGTTCGCCCAGACGATCGTCGAGCTGCCGTAGTAGGGCGCGAGCAGCCGAGCTGCGCCGATCTCGGTCGCAAGCGAGCCGGCCCCCGCGCAGAAGACGAGGGCGTTCAGCGAGACCGAGAGGGATCGGCCCTCAGTCCTCTCGGCCGGTCGCTCCTGGACGGGGAGCGCTTCAGCCACGGGTGCGACGGATGACGACGACCGCGTAATCGTCCTCTGGCTCGCCTGCGAACGCGCGAGCGTCGGCGACGACGTGCTCGGCGAGATCCTGAGCCGGAAGGTCCCGACCGCCCGCGAGCGCCGCGTCGAGCCGCTCTTCCCCATAGAGATCCGCGTCCTGCCGCGCTTCGATGAGACCGTCCGTGTAGAGGCAGAGTGCTGCGCCCGGAGCCAGGGTAACGGCGACCTGCTCGTAGCGCTGTCCTGCCTCGATGCCGAGCGCGAGCCCACGCGGCGCCAGCCCGGAGACCTGGCCGTCAGGGCTGAGCATGCGCGCCGGAGGATGCCCCGCGCTCGCCGCCGACACCGCGCCCGTCTTCGGATCGACCGTCACGCAGAGCATCGTTACGAAGTTCCCGCCCGCAAGCTCGCCGAGCGCGACCTCGTTGGCCTGGGCGAGCAGCTCTCCGGGATCGGGATAGAGGCGCACGAGCGAGCGGAAGGCGAACTTCGCGAGCGCCATGTCCGCGGTCGCCTCGACTCCGTGCCCGCTGGCATCGCCGAGCACGACCGCGAGCTGGCCGTCCGGCAACGTCAGGAAGTCGTAGACGTCGCCGCCGACCTCGACGCGCGCCGAGGACTCGTAGACCGCGCCGACTTCGAGACCCGGTACGTCCGGCAGCCCACGCGGCAGGAGCGAGCGCACCATCGTGTCGGCGAACGCCTTCTGCTGGTGGTAGAGCCTCGCGTTGTCGATCGCCAGAGCCGCCTGCCCCGCGACGAAGAGCGCCGTCTCTACGGCCTCCTTGCCGATGCGGCGCTCGGGGTCGAGCGAGACGACGGTCAGCGTGGCGAGGAGCTCCGCCGGCGTGGCGATCGGGACGACGACCGCGGTGGAGCCCTGCTCGAGGAAGGGAACGAGCAGTTCGTAGGACGATCCGAGGCGGCGCGCGCTCCCCGGATCGAGGACGAGCGGCCGGCCCATCCGAAACAGGCGCCTGCCGGGGAGCTTCTCCACCGATTGGTCTTGCGTCATCAGCGGTCGCAACGGCTCCTCGAGGCGTGGGTCGGCCACATAGATGGCCCGCGAGACGAGCAGGTCCCCCCGCTCGTCCTCCATTCTCACGACTGCCGCGTCTGCCTCGAGGAGCTCCACGGCTGCGCGCGTCACTGCTTTGAGCGTCGCGTCCAGCGAGAGGCTCTGGGCAAACGACCGCGAGATCTCGTACAACGCACGGAGGCGCTTGGCGGACTCCCGTTCCGCGCTGAGGGCCTCCTCACGCTCCGCGGCCAGCCGCTCCGTCCGCTCGTGGAGCTGCGCATTCTGGACGGCGACCGCCAACTGGCTGGCGAGAGCCGCGAGGAGCGACGCCTCGTTCGCCGACAGCTCGCGCCCGAGCGGGAGGTAGGCAGCGAGCAGGCCGATGAGCTCCTCCCGCGCCACGAGCGGCACGGCGAGCACCGCGTCGATCTTCGCCTCGTTGACCGCATCGTGCACCGATGTGAGACGAAGATCCGCCTTCGCGTCGGATACGTGGAGCATGCCCTGCGCACGACGGGGGCCGAACGCAAGCTCGAGCAGCCGCTCTGCGACGGCAAGCTCAGAGCCGCTGGCTCCGGACCCCGCCTCGGCCCTCAACCTCCTCCCCTGGCGCAGGTAGACCGCGACCCGGTCGGAGCCGAGAAGCCCGGAGACCCGTGCTACAGCCGTCTCCAGCGTGTGCGCAAGCGAGAGCTCGGCGATCGCCTGGCCCACGACGGCGAGCAGGGCCTCCGAGCGCTCGAGCTCGAGTGCCATCTCCTGCGCGCGCTCGTCGGCGCGTAGGGCCTGGGCCGCCCTGACCGCGAACGTCGCGAGGCGATCGACCTCCAGCGACGTCGGGCTCGTCCCCGCCGCGAAAGCGAGCTCGAGGACGCCAACAGGCGGCTGGCCGAGAGTGAAGCTCGCGATCGCGGGCCCTCCGTTGCCGTCAGTCTGGAGCCGCACAGGCTCGCGCTCGGCGAGGGCGCGGCCGGCCCGCTCCTGGGGGGGTTGTGCTTCGATCGGCCCGAAGGAAGCCAGCAGTTCCAGCCTTCCCTCGACCCCCGGGTACCAGAGTACCGCGGCCTCTGCGCCCGCGGCCCGCGCGGCGATGCGCACGATCTCGTCACCAGCCCGGACGCGGTTGAGCCCCGCTGCGAGCGCATCTCCCGCAACCGAGAGGGTCGCCAGGGTCACGGGCCGAGTGGCCCCGTTCGTGCCGACGAACCCGCGGAGGACGAGCCCCAGCTGGGAAGCCGCGAACCGCGCTGCCACGATCTCGCCCGGCCCGAACGCCCGTCGGGAACGAAACAGCTCGAGGCTGCCGAGCGTCTTCCCGCCGGCACGGGCGGGCAGGAGCAGGACGTCGGCCGCCCGGACGCGGCGGCTGGCCCGGCGAACCGCCTCGGGCAGCGCGCTTCCGTCGGCCGGCAGCTCCGCTACCGGGAAGCTCGAGCCGACGAGCTCCGCGCCGAGCTCCTCGGAACGGGAGACGACGCTGCGGGCAGCCAGCATCCCGTTCTCGCCGGCGACCCGGATCACGGCGACGTCGGCCCCGGTCGCGTCGGCCGCAGCAGCTCCGAGCGCACGCAACGCATCGGCGAGATCGGTCTCCTCGGCTGCGAGCCGCCCTCCCGCGGCGAGCGCGTCGAGCGCCTGCTCGGAAATGCCGTCCATTCCAGCGAAAAGTACCCCTGATCCGCCTCTGGCGGCCAGCGGCCCGTTTAGACTGCAGCAATGGCCCAGCCGGCTCGACGTCCGGAAGTGGTCGATGAGGCGCTCCAGCTCGATCCGGTCGCCGTCCAACAGGCGTACCGGCTACATCGAGCGAGGCGCCGCGCCCACCGGAACCGTGAACATGAGACCAAGCGCGCGAAGCTTCGCTTCTGGCTGGTCCTGTTCGGCCTCGTCGCCGTCAGCGTCTATCTGAGCCTCGTCATCTGGCACCAGATCGAGCGCACGTTCGGTTTGTAGATACTTCGACTCCCGTGGAGCCTTCCGAGCCCAATCCGCCCGAGCGTCCACTGCCTCCCGTCACCCGGGAACGCAATCGCGACGCGCTCCTCGCCCTCCCAGGCGGCATCTGGGCCGCCGGAGAGCGGGTGACTGCGCTCGCCGGCTTCGTGCTCATGCTCTCGACCTTCATGGGCTGGTACGCGGGCTCGCAGGAAGGCCCGACGATCGCCGTCATCGGGTGGCACACGGGTGCGATCGGCAAGCTCGTTTTCATCCTCGGCCTCGCCGTGGTCGTGCTCGTCGTCCTCCGAGAGCTCGGAATCGAGCTGCCGGCAACTGTGCCCGAGAGCCTCGTCATCATCGTCATCGGCTCGCTGGCGACGATCCTCGTCCTCATTCGCCTGATCTCCGTGCCCGACCGCTTCTTCCCGAACGACGGCCGCGGCATCGGAATCTGGATCGCCCTCATCTCTGCGCTGGCGCTGATCGTCGGCGGGCTCCTGCGAGCAGGCGAAGAGCTGTAGCGACCGCAAGGCCGAGCGCCGCCCCTCCGAGCACGTCCAGGGGGTAGTGGACGCCGTTGTAGACACGGGAGAACGCGATCAGCGCGGCGAGCGCATAGAGCGGCACCTTCGGAAGCGGCGTCAGCCAGGCAAGCAGGGCCGCACAGGCAAAGCTCGTCGCCGAGTGGCCCGACGGGAAGCTCCCGCTGTGAGGGACGTGCACCAGCGGGCGCGGCTCGGCGAAACGCAGAGGCGGCCGGTCCCGGCCGATCGCCTGGCGCAGTCCGTACGCGGCCAACTCAGCGATCAGATCGCCGGCCAGCACCCAGGCGAAGATCGAGGGCCGGCGCCAGAGGAGCGCCGCAAGCGCTGCTACGAGGAGCCAGACGATCCCCGTCGAGCCGAGGTGCGAGAGCGCGACGAAGGCCTCGTCGAGCCAGTGCACCCGGTGGTGGACGATCCAGCGCTCGAGTCTTGTGTCTAGAGAGATCAGGCCGGAACGAGCTGCTTCGTCGACTCGATCAGATCCTGCGGGTTGAACGGCTTGCCGATCAAGCCCTGCGCGCCTCGAGAAGCCACGGTGTTCAGCGCCGCCTCGTCGACCTTGCCGCTGAACATGATCACCGGGATCGCGCCGACTCCGTGACGTTCCTGCACCCGGCGAAGCATCTCCCAGCCGTCCACCTGCGGCATCATCACGTCGAGGAGGATCAGGTCAGGCGACTCGTCCTCGAGCGCCGTCAGGCCCTCGCCCGCGTTCGCGGCCTCGCGGACCGCGTACCCCTCCATCTCGAGGTTCACGCGCACGAACTCACGCAGGCGGTCGTCGTCGTCGACGATCAGGATCAGCCGCCGGCCCTCGCTTCGCCGCGGGGCGAACTTGCCGCCTCGTTCGAGGAAGAGGTCCAGGTCGTTCCGGCGGTAGCGCCGATGGCCACCGGGCGTGTAGAAGGCGGGCAGGCGGCCGGCGTCGGACCACGTCCGGATTGTGCTCTGGGCGATCCCGAGGAACTTCGCCGCCTGTCCTAGCGTGAGCCAGTCCGGCTCGTTCTCGGGCATGGGCGTTCTCGCGTTGTCTCGGTCATTCGCCATCGGAAGAACCTAACTAAAAGTGTGTCTTCCTGAAGTCTCGCCGTTCGAAACTCACCGAGTCGTCACGACCGTGACCGTGACCGTCTCCGGCCTGAGCGTGTCGGGCACGAGCGTGCGGATGGACGTCTGGGTCCCGGCCGGAGGCGCCGAGTCGTCGAGTGCCTGCCCGAGCGCCAGGCCCGCTGCGAAGACTACGAGCACCGCCGCCGCGCGAAGCGCCCAGGTGCCGAGGCCCGGGCGGCGGTCGGCCTGTGGTCGCTCCCTCATGGCGCGTAGTCGACGGCGCCGCGGGCGTAGAGGTGGAACGCGGCATCCTGGACGACCGTGAGGTAGCGCCCCGGCCCGAGGACTTCGTAGATCCAGCGCTCGGACTCTCGATAGGCATCGGCAAGCTCGGCGAGCGTGAATGTCTGCCCGACGCGGCGGTTCAACTCGTCGACCACGACGCGCGCCTGTGCGTGCAACTGGAGAAACAGCGCACGGTCGGCCGAGTAGGACTGGAGCCTGCGGTGCCCCTCCTCCCACTGCTGGCGAGCGTGCTCGACGGCGACAGCGCTCATGTCGGAGCGCCCGATGATACGGGCACGCCGCGTGCGCTCATGCAACAGATTGGAGGCCAGAGAGGGTCGATCTCCGCGAGGATCCGCTCGCCGAGCGCGTAGCCGGGCCGGGCGAGCGCGAAGGCGGCGTGCGCGTGCAGGCACTTGAGCTGCTCGGTGTTCCGCGAGCCGCCGATGCCCAGCTCGAGCGACGCTCCGCCGTCGGGGCCTGTTTCTCCGCCGGCCAGGTCCGCTCGGACACGGCGTTGCTCGGCCGTCGCGCGGGCCAGGCTCTCGGCGAGCTGCGGCTCGCTCTGCGCGTTCTCGCTCCAGCGTTCCACGCCGCCCGCGGCCTCGAGCCTGGAGATGGCGGCTACGAGCTGCGGACACGTGACGTAGTACGTCGTCGGGAACGGATCGCCCGACTCGTCGTAGGCGGCCTGCTCGGTGACAGCCGGCGCGCCGAACGGACAACGAACGACCACGCGCCGGAATGCGCGAGGACGGCGGCCCAGTTGGTTCTCGACAAGCTCGCGGTCGTCCATGCCGCGCTCGATGGTAAAGGGAGGTGTGCCGCGCTAGTGCGGTGCCTGCTCGTGCTGGCGGCGCCAGGCAGCGATGCCCTTGACGATGAAGAGGCGCTCACCCGGCTTCACGTAGCCGAGCCGGCGCGCCTCCCGCGTGAGCACTTCGGGCGTGTCGGCCGTCAGGAGCTGGTGTTGGAGCCTCGCCTTCTCCGCGCGAAGAACGCGAACCTCCTTGGCCCGCTGAGCAAGAGCGTCGCGGGTGGAGAAGTAGCTCCGAAGCGGCTGCACGTAGAGGAAGGCGACGAACCCGACGACCGCAACCGCGAGCCAGCGCAGGAGGAAACGGCCGCGTGGCACTCGGCGACGGGATTTTCGCTTTGCGTTGCGACCTGCCATCTCGAGCCTGTCGTTCGCCACCGAGCCGACGGCTCCTTGACGCTAGGCGACTTCGACCTTGATCACGTTCGTCGTGCCGGGGAGGTTCACCGCCGTCCCCGCGGTGATCACCACCAGGTCACCTTCCCCGACGAGGCCCGTCTCTCGCGCAGCTGCGAGGGAGCGCGCCCAGATGTCCTCCACGTCCACTGCCTTCTCCATCAGCATCGGCGTCACGCCCCATTCGATCGCCATCTGCCGCAACGCATAGTCGTGGTGCGACATGCCGATGATCGGCCTGCGCGGACGCAACCGCGCGACGGCGGAGGCCGTACGCCCCGTGAAGGTGGGCACGAGCAGAGCTCCTGCGCCGAGCGACTCCGCGAGGTCGCAGGCCGCGTTCGACATCGCCTGTCCGACAGTCGGCTCCTCGCTCGCCTCCGGCAGCTGATGCCGGTACCCGAGGCTCGGCTCGACCGCCCGCGCGATCCGGTCCATGTACGCAACCGCCTCGACCGGATACTCACCGCGAGCCGTCTCGCCGGACAGCATCAGCGCCGAGCTCCCGTCGAGGATCGCGTTGGCGACGTCACTCGCCTCCGCCCGGGTCGGTTCGAGCTGGTGGACCATCGATTCCAGCATCTGCGTCGCCGTGATCACCGGCTTCGCGCGCTCGAGCGAGGCGAGGATGATCCGTTTCTGCACGAGGGGCACAAGCGCCGCGCCGATCTCGACTCCCAGGTCGCCGCGGGCAACCATTACTGCATCGGTCTCGACGAGAATCGCGTCCAGCGCGTCGACAGCTTCGGACTTCTCGATCTTCGCGATCACCTGCGCGTGCGCGCCGGAGGCCGTGATCAGCTCGCGAAGGTCGCGCACGTCGGCGGCCGAGCGCACGAACGACAGTGCGACGAAGTCGACGCCGAGGTCGAGCGCAAAGTCGAGGTCGTCCATGTCCTTCCGCGTCAGCGAAGGAATCGGCACCGGCACGCCCGGCACGTTCACGCCCTTGTGCGTCTCGACGACCCCGCCCGCGACCACGACGCAGCGCGCCCGCCCGCGATCGACGCTCTCGACGCGCAACCTCACGAGCCCGTCGTCGATCAGAACCTCGTGCCCGGCCTGGAGCACTTCGCAGACGGCGGTCGGGCTGACCGGCAACTCGTCGCCACGGGCAGTGTCCTGTGGCGCCACGACGACCTCGGCGCCGCGCGCGAGCGTCACCGGCTCGGTGAGCTCGCCGATACGAACCTTCGGCCCTTGCAGGTCGGCGATGACGGCGATCGGGCGCCCGATCTCCGCTTCGATGTCACGGACGAGGCGCGTCTGTTCCGCATGCTCCTCATGCGTCCCGTGCGAGAAGTTGAGGCGCGCGGCGTTCATCCCGGCTTCCGCGATCGCGAGCAGGGTCTCGCGCGACGAGGAGGCAGGGCCGATCGTCGCGACGATCTTGGTCCGGCGAGGCAGTTCAGCGGAGATGGCGTCAGCGTACCGCGGGGCTCGGAACGTTCATGGTGAGCTCGGATTGAATCGATCGGTCATTTCCGCGGCGTCGCTCAGGCTTCAGTAGAGGCCGGATACATGCGCGGCTACCTCCTTCGGCAGGTTCAGCTCCTTTGCGAGCGCATCGACGAAGCGAGCGTCGTCGGAAACCGTCAGCGGATCGAGGTTCAATGGAACGAGCAGGTCGGAGAGCGGCGTCGACCGCTCCGCGCCGTTCGGCATCGCCGTGAAGTCGCCGTTCCGGCTCGGTAGGTGCGGACGCTGGTCGGTGCCGTCGGGCTCGTCGTGGTCGAGCACGAGGAACAACGCATCGGGATCGAGTTCGGGCCGCGCGACCAGGTCCTTGGCGAGCTCGGGCAAGCGCTTGAGACCGTCCGAGAGCAGGTCGGTCGCCTCTTTGAGCGTCAGGCCGCCGACGACGGAGTCACCGCTCGGCTGGACGAGATAGAGGAGGCGGGCGCGCCCTCCCACCGAGCCCGCCTCCGCCTCCGCCGCAGCCTCCCCCAACAACCGCCGCATGACCTGGCTCGCGCCGTAGCGCGGGACGCCGTTGACGACGACGAGCTCGACATCGCCCTCGCTACGCGTGAACAGATGCGCGTGGCCGTCTCCACCCTCTCCCGCGACGACCAGGAGGTCGGCGCGCTTGCCGCCCTCGAGCGTGCCGAGCGACTTGTCCCAGCGGAGGATCTCCGCCGGGTTGCGCGTCGCGAGCGAGAGAAGGTCGAAGTCGGAGAGGTTGTCGCCGTCCAGCCCGCTGACGAGCCGCGCCAGCTTCAGCTCTCCGAGCAGGTTCTTGCTGCCGCTCGGCGACCAGTCCGGTCCAAGCGCCACGAGGACGCCTGCTTCGCGAGCCTTGCTCACGTCGGCGGTTTGCCCGTAGAGGAGCAGGTTGCTGAGCGGCGACCAAACCATCGATGCCTTGGCCTTCGCGAGCACGTCGAAGTCGCTTTTTTGTAGGGCAACGCAATGGATCCCCGCGAGCGAGCCGGTAACCGCCCACTCTCCCGACGGCGCCTGCAGTGCAAGGAAGTGCTCGCGGGCCGCGTCGTCGGTGCCCTCGCTGAGGTGCAGGAGCAGGCAGTCGAAGCTCGCCAGGCGCTTGAGGAACTTCTCGTGGTCCTTCGCCTCGACGTCGGCGATGTGCGTGCCCGCCTCGGGCAGGTCCGGCTCGTTCGTCTGCTCGACGTTCCTGACGATTCCCTTGTAGAAGCGCTGGATGCCCGCGTAGCTCGAGAGCGCGATCCCCTGTGCGGTTGTGGTTCCCGCCACGAGGCACTTGCACTCGACGTAGCGAACGACGGCCGGCACGTATTTCGGCGTCTGGGCAAGCGCCTTCATCGGCCCCGTGATCAACTTGCGATACGTGTCGCCCTGGGCCCACTGGTCGCGATTCGTGAAGCGCTTCGGGACGTCCCAGAGCTGGAGGGCGTTGTAGCTCAAATGGTCGTGAAGGTCGATCAGCCCGGGGTAGATCGTCCCCTGCGTCTCCAGAACCTTCACGCCGTCGAAACCCGCGGGCGCCGGCGCGTCGGCCTTCTGGACTGCTGCGATCGAGCCTCTGCTGACGTAGACGACGCCGCCGTCGAGGACCTGTTTCTTGTCGTCCATCGTCACGACCCGCCCGCCCAGCGCGAACGTCGGGCCGTCCAGCGGATCGACGGGGACAAGCGCGTACTCGCTCAGGGCGGGCCGCCCGTTGGCGCCGTCCAGATCAGCGTGAGCCCGTCGTCCGGACTGGGTCGAGCAACGCCGTTCAAGTGACGAGGATGTCCCTGCCTGCCGGCGGAGTCGTCGCCGAGAAAGGGGGGCACGCCGAACGGGAGGTCGCGCCTGGGGATCGGGGCGTAGTCCGCCTCTACGAACGACGAGCCGTAGTTGGGGCCGCTCGCGTCACCGTCCGGGTCGGAGGCGACCTGCTGCCGCAGCCTCGCGATCGCGTCGTGCCACTCGTGCAGAAGAGCCGCGGTGTCACGGCTGCTCGGATGCGGAATGCGCTCGACCGGGGCGCTCGGCTGGTGCGGCCACAGGTCGAAGGCCCGCTGCGCGTTCGCCCCGAAGGCGATCACCGCATCGACGGCTCCAGGCCGCACCGCGTCGAAGAACTGATTGCGCCACGCGAGCTGTTCGGGCTCGGTGAGCAACTGGTCGGCCTCGGGCCCGTAACTCGGATGCAGCGCGTACGGAAAGGCGTTGACACAGAGGTAGGAGCGCGTCAGCCCGAGCTTCGTGAGGAACCCCTGCACCCGCTGGCCCGCGTCCCCGACGAGCGTCCGATGCGCGATCCGCTCCGTAGGCCCGGGATCCGAGGCAATGCAGAGGACACGAGCCGTCCCGTCCAGGCGGCCCCGGTAAAAAACGGGCCCCCACGCAGTCCAGAACGCCTTCGGCTTGCCCGGCCGGGGGCAGCGCAGGCAGATCGAGGCGATCGCCTGCGGTGGCCCCCGGTCGAACTCCGCGGTCACACTCAGCGCTTGGCGGCCGCTGACCGCTTCCGCGTAGTCGAACCCTTCTTCCTGGTCGTCCGGCGCGACGTGTCCGGCTCGACGGTGTAGATCGCCCAGAAGTCGCGCGCCAGCTGGGGATCGGTGAGGTAGCCGTAGGGCATCGTGCAGTAGCCCTTCATGCCCCACGCCTCGCCCCACGAGTTGCGGACGATGAACGACTGGATCGCGTCGTTGTAGCCGACGGCGACCACAGCGTGGCCTCCGATCAGCTGCTCGCCTCGCGGCGGTAGCGGCACCTTGCCGGTCCGTGCGACCTCCGGGCTCATGAAGCTCTCGTAGACCGAGAACCCGAAGACGAACGGGTAGCCGGACGCGAGACAGCCCTGCATCTGGTGCAGGTTCCCGAGCACGCGCCGGTAGACGAGCGCCTGGTGCTTGCTCGCCTCGGTGTACGCGGTCTTCGGCGGCTTGACTGTGAAGCTCGGGATGTCGTACGGCCACGTCGTCTCGGTGCAGACGCCGACCTTCGCGACGGTCTTCATCCCATCGCGGATCATGGCGCCACTGTCTGTGTCGACCGTCCCCTCCAGCGCGCGCTCGTTGTAGTAGATGAAGAGGCGCGAGGGCATGAAGTCCTTTTCGCCCTCCTTGATCTGCTCGAACTCGAACGCAGCGCCGATTGCGTTGGCGGTGCAGCTGCCCAGCTGGCCCTGGTCGTAGATCGACGGCATCTTCGACCTGATGTCTGCCTTCTTCGGAAGCTTCGTCAGGACCGCCTCGGGCGCCGAGTACATGAAGTCCCGGGCATCCGGAAGATCGGGAACCCACCCGAACCGCTGGACGGCTCGGGGTCGAAGGCCTCCATTGACGGAGTCGCTCACTACGTACCTCCCTGCTCGGTCGCCTCCGCAGGCTCGGCGACGTTGACCGTGAGGGTGCGAGCCGCGATCGGCTCGACGCCCTTCTCCCACGCCCGTCGCTGAACGAGGTGGACACATGTTGTGCCCTTGCTGAGCCCTCGAAGGGTCAGCAGCTCGTTCCGACTGAACGTCTTTCGGCCGACCGCCGCATCGTCAGCACGTTCGAACTGCGTCGAGGCCTCGACCACGGCCTCGTCGTCGACATCCGCTTCCCACACGTAGCCCGCGCCGGCGCGGCTAGGGAGGAAGACGGTCATCTCTTCTCGAGGGCGAAGCGAGATCTCGTCGGGAAGCTCGGTCAACTCCGGCAAGTCGTCTCCGAGCGTGGCACGTTCAAGCACCGCCCTCAACCCGTGCTCCCAGCCCCGGCCGCAGATCCGGCACCCTTAGGCGCGTGCGGAGCCCCCTTCGGCTCGCCCTCCGTCTCCCCTTCGGCGAGGAACCGTGCTGCGCCTCCCGTGATGATCTTCGCGCGCCGCTCGCTGAACCCCGCGGCGAAGGCAAGCGCCCCGTAGAAGAACCCCGTGTGTTCACCCGCACCGGCCTGGACTTGAACGAGGCCGCCGCGGAGGGAGAAATAGAGGACGATGGCGAAGATCGCACCGATGATTGGCCGAAAGCTCCCGACACGCCGAAGCGCCGGGCGCCCCACCTCGTAGTCGATGCTGAAGCTGCCGCCCGCGGCCATCCTGCCCATCACGCTGACGAGCGCCCCGACGGCCCCCATCGTGTAGCAGACGAAAAAGAGCTGAGTGTCTGCGTCCTTGAGGCGAAACGTCCCGAAGATCGAGTACACGGCGCTTCCGACCACCGCGAGGCCGGCCAGGGCGGCGAGGCCGAGCATCATTCCCCAGAAGTAGATGAGCCGACCCGTCTTCTCCCCAGCACGGTCGTAGTAGGCCTCCACCTGAGCGAGCTCGGAGCGTGCCCGGTTGACCGCCTTCGTTGCGACTGCGTGGGCGGGCTTGCCATTGCCCTGGTCGACGACCCCGAGTAGGTAGCCCGCAACCGAGAGGATCCATTGCATGGCGATTCGCTCGCTCGTCCCGCTCAGGACTTCCGTGACCCGGATCGCGAGCGTCTCGCACGTGTGCAGCCCGTGTCCGATGTCGGGAGCGCCCCTGGTCACCCAGTCGGTCGCGCAGTGGAGACGGATGTTGGACTGGCGCCGCCACAGGAAACCCCCGACCCGCGAGCCCGGCTTCTCCGTCAATGCGACGCCGGAAGCTTCGCTCGTGCACCAGTAGGCGTTCAGGATCCTGCCGTGCTCCTTGACGAACCGGTCCAGCTTCTCCCGGTACTCGGCCTCGGTGGGCCCGTGAAGCTCGCCGTTCTCGTGTAGCTCCCGCACGTAGAGGTAGTGCGCCCAGACGAGCTCCGGAAACGAGACCGATTCCGCGGCGGAGATGGCCAGCTCGCGAGCCCGATGAACGAGATGCCGCACCGGCAGAGCCTGTGCGGGTGTGGCCGAGCTAGACAACGGCGGCTCCCTTTTCTCGGTAGAGCTCGGCCAACTCCTCGTGACGCGAGTGCGTCTTCCCGCTGCGGAACTCGGCGATGTACGCGCCGAAGTCCCAGGCCGCCAGGAACTTCTCGGCCGCGCCGCGGCCGGAGTCGTACAGCGCTTGCGCCCGCTCCCGCGAGAGATCGAACTCCGTCGTGCCGACGCCGAGGGTCGGGATCGGGATCGTCCGAGCGAACTGCGCCTTCTCGACGTAGAGGCGGTCGTGCGCCTCCATCATCGTGTGGAACATCCCGGAGAGAAGCTGCATCAGCCCGCGGGCGCCGAGCGGGGCATGCTCCGGCGCCGGAATCCGCGACGCGATCGGCGTCTTCGGGTCCGGCTCGACGAGCAGGAGCCCGAACGTCGGCCACTCCGGAACCTCGTCGTCCCCGCAGTCGAACAGCCAGACCGGGAAGTTCGACAGCATGCCGCCGTCGACGATCACGTGATCCTGTCCCGTCTTGTCGGTAATGCGGACCGGCCTGAAGAAGATGGGGATCGACATGCTCATGCGAATCGCGAGAGCCACGTCGAGGTCGTCTGGCTCTTGGCCCAGAACGCCCGCATCCCGGGGCAGGACGAGCAGCCGGCGGCTGCTGACATCGGATGCGATCACCTGCAGGCGCGAGCTGTACTTCGGGTCGTTCGAGTCGGTCCGAAGGTCGGCGAAGGTCCGGATGCCCTTGTCGGCCAGAAGGCCGCGCATCCAGTCGAGAAAGTCGTCTCCGTTGTAGATCCCGTTCTCGATCAGGACGCTGAGGGGCTTCCCGACGACAGGAATCCGGTCCTCCCAGGACTTGTCCTCGAACCGGCGGAAGTCGAGGCCGAAGACGATCTCTCGAAGTTCGGCCGAGGTGTAGCCCGCTGCGATCAGCGCGGCCGTGATCGCGCCCGCCGAGGTTCCGGCGACGTTCTGGGGCTCCCACCCCTGCTCCTCGAGCACGGAGTGAGCGCCTGCAAGACCGATGCCCTTGACCCCGCCGCCCTCACAGACGAGGTCGAAGCGGTGATCCTCTCCCTTAGTGGCGGCCATCTTGCGTGCCTCCCCTGACGGGAGCCGAAGGGCCGCAGACAACGGCTCAGCGTAACGTTCGTTGTCTACTCCAAAGCTTGCCTCCGATGGCAGCGAATTGCAAGTGGGCTACGCGAGTCGCCCGCTCACCCTCACGACCTGCTTCTCGGAAACGCGTCCCAGCCCGGGTAGGACGCCTCCGAGCCGAGCTCTTCCTCGATCCTCAACAACTGGTTGTACTTCGCGACTCGATCCGTGCGCGAAGGCGCTCCCGTCTTGATCTGCCCCGCGTTCGTGGCCACCGCGAGGTCGGCGATCGTCGTGTCCTCGGTCTCACCCGAGCGGTGCGACATCACGACCCCGTAGCCGTTCGAGCGAGCGAGCGCGATTGCGTCGAGCGTCTCGGTGAGCGTTCCGATCTGGTTCACCTTGACGAGGATCGCGTTCGCGACCTTCTGCTCGATCCCGCGCTCGAAGCGCTCGACGTTCGTGACGAAGAGGTCGTCGCCGACGAGCTGCACCCTGTCCCCGAGCCGCTCCGTGAGGCTCTTCCAGGCGAACCAGTCGTCCTCCCCGGCCCCGTCCTCGATGGACACGATCGGATAGCTGTCGACGAGGCCCGCCCAGTAGTCGGCGAGGCTCTCGGAAGACTCGTCCCGTCCTTCGAAGCGATACCGCTCGCCGTCGAGCAACTCGCTCATCGCGGGATCGAGCGCGATTGCGATCCGGTCGGCGTGGCCCGCGCGCTCGGCCGCTTCGAGGATCGCCTCGATCGCCTCCTCGCTGGAGCCGAAGTCGGGCGCAAACCCGCCTTCGTCTCCGACGGCGGTCGCCAGGCCCCGCTCTCCGAGCAGCGCCTTCAGCGTGTGGAAGACCTCGACGGCGATCCGCAGGGCCTCGGCGAAGGTCTCCGCTCCGCCCGGGACGATCATGAACTCCTGGAGGTCGAGCGAGTTCGCCGCATGCGCACCGCCGTTGACGACGTTCAACATCGGCACCGGCAGCACGTGCGCCTCCGCACCGCCGACCCAGCGGTAGAGCGGCATGCCCGCGTCCGCAGCCGCTGCTTTGGCCGTCGCAAGCGAGGCGCCCAGGATCGCGTTCGCCCCCAGGCGGGCCTTGTTCTTGGTTCCGTCGAGCGTGACGAGTGCGGCGTCGACTGCGCTTTGGTCGGCCGGGTCGAGACCGAGGAGCGCCGGGCCGATCTCCTCGCGAACGTTCTGCACGGCCTTCAGGACTCCCTTGCCGAGATATGCCGCCGGATCTCCGTCGCGCAGCTCGACTGCCTCGAACTGGCCGGTCGAGGCGCCGGAGGGGACCGCGGCTCGCCCGAACGCGCCCGACTCGAGCTCGACGTCGACCTCGATGGTCGGGTTCCCCCGCGAGTCGAGGATCTGCCTCGCCCGCACGGCCGCAATCTGGCTGCTCATAGCTCCTCCTTCGCCCGGTCGAAGTAACGATCCTGGTCGCCGAGCTCGAGCTCGGCGAAGCGTTCGCCGGAGTCTGCCGCAAGCTGCTCCGCCCGCTCGACGCGCGCGACGAAGCGCTGACTAGCCCGCCGCAGCTCGAGCTCGGGATCGACGTTCAGCCGCCGCGCGACGTTGACCGTGGCGAAGAGCAGATCGCCGAGCTCGTCGGCGACCCGCTGCTCGGGCGCCGCCTCGGGCGCGGGCTCCTCGCGGCCGGAGAGCTCTGCCTCGAGCTCGGCTAGCTCGCTGCGCAGGTCCTCGAGCGCTGCCGCGACGTCGGGATACTCGAAGCCGACGGCTACCGCGCGGCGCTGAACCTTGCGTGCCAGGAGCAGCGCCGGAAACGTCTCGGGAACGTCGTGGAAGATCCCTTCGCGCCCTTCCTGCTCGGTCTTCAGCTGCTCCCACCGCTCGCGGACGCGGCCCGCCGTCTTCGCCTCTGCGTCACCGAAGACATGCGGATGGCGCGCGACGAGCTTCGCATGGATCCCGCGCGCCGCCTGCTCGAGATCCCCCTGGCCCTGCTCCTGGAGGAGCAACGCGAGGAAGTAGACCTGGAAGAGGAGATCGCCCAGCTCGTCGAGGAGCTTGTCGGGCCGGTCGGAGAGCGCCGCGTCCGCGACCTCGTACGCCTCTTCGACCGTGTGCGGCACGATCGTGCGAACGGTCTGCTCTCGATCCCAGGGACAGTCCCGGCGCAGTCGTTCCGTCAGCTCCTGAAGCTCGAGGAGCGCGTCGGCGAGGGGCAAGCCGCTACTTCGTGGTCGCCGGCGCGGTGACGCCGGTAGTCGTCGCTGGCGGGGTGTAGCCGACCTGGAAGGTCGTCTTCCCGGCGAAGCTCTTCGTCGTGTCGTCGACCCACTTCTTCATCGCGTCCTGCTTCTTCTGCTGAATGAGCTGCTGCTTGATCGCCGCGCGGACCTGGGACAGCGGCGTCGTCGACGCCTTCTTGATCGGGGTCAGCGCCTGAATGATGTGCCAGCCGTACTGTGTCTTGACCGGCTTCGAGAGCTCGTTCACCTTGAGGACGAACGCGACCTTGTCGAACTCGGGCACCTGCCGGCCCTTCGAGATCGTCAGCTTGCCTCCGGTCGCCTTCGAGCCCGGGTCTTGCGAGTACTTCTTTGCGAGCGCCGCGAAATTGCCGCCGTTCTTGAGCTGTTGGTACAGCTGGTCGGCGAGGGCCTTCTTCTTGACGAGGATGTGCCGCACGTCACGGCTTTCGGGCTGGACGTACTGCTGCTTGTTCTTCTTGTAGTAGTCGGCGATCTCCTTGTCGGAGACGGTGACGCCGTCGGTGACCTTGGCGTAGATCTTGTTCTGGACGACGCTCGCCCGCACGTCGTCACGCACCTGCGCCTCGGTCAGGTTCTGCTTCGCGATCTGGGCCTGGTACTTCTTCTCGCAGGTGGTGTCGCACGTGCCTTTCGTTCCGAAGTACTGCGCCTTGATCGTCGCGAGCTGCTTGTCGACGTCGGCATTGCTGATCGTGAGACCCAAGTCTTCGGCCTTCTGGTTGAACTCGCATCGCTGGACCAGGAACCGCATCGCCTGGCCCTGGAGCGCCGTGTACTGCTGCGTGCCGACGTCGGGGAACTTCTGCTTGTTCGTCCTGTAACTGTTTCGCGCCTGATCGAGGAGACGGTTGAACTGCTCCTTCGAGATCACACAATTCCCGACGACGGCGACGTCGTTGGCGCCGACGCTCTTCTTGCCGTTGCCGCAGCCTGACGCGGCCGCAACCCCGACGACAGCGATGGCGAGAATGGCTAGAAAACGAAGCTTTGTCATGAAAAGAGCGCCATTTGCAGCGAGTTTTCCTACGCTGCGCGGCGCGTTTCGAGTATAGCATCGACCAGCTGCAGCGCCTCTTGGAATGCCTCGTGCTTAACCGAAACTTCATTGCGGGCCGTCGTGTAGACCGCGGTGGCGACGCGATTTCGTAACGCACGCAGCTCGTCCGAGCCGAGGACGAGCGGCCCGACAGTCGAGCGGCCGCCGCGGAAGACGAGATAGTCGGCGCCGAGCACTGCGAGCTTCAGCTTGGCGGCCTGGATCGCGAACAGGTTGTCGACCGGCTCCGGCAACGGCCCGTACCGATCGACCGTCGCCGCCTCGAGCTCTGTCAGCTCGTCCTCCGACTCGGTGAGCACAAGGCGCCGGTGCAGGTCGATCTTCTGGGCCTCGGCGGGGATGTACTCGGCCGGAACGTAGGCGTCGATCCTCGCATCGACCCGCACGGGCCGCGGCGCGATCCTCCGCTCGCCGGCGAGCTCGGCGACCGCCTCGCCGAGCAGCTCGACGTAGAGCTCGAAGCCGAGCGCGGCCAGGTGCCCGTGCTGCTCGGCGCCGAGCAGCTCGCCCGCGCCGCGGATCTCGAGGTCGCGCATGGCGATCGCAAAGCCGGCGCCGAGCTCGGTGTGGTCGGCGAGCGTCGCGAGGCGGGCGCGCGCCTCCGGCGTCAGCTCGCGCGCGTCCGGATACAGCAGGTACGCGTACGCAGTCTCGTCGGAGCGGCCGACGCGGCCCCGGATCTGG
>JBGOSR010000004.1:0-26662 GCA_041476065.1 Gaiellaceae bacterium | reverse complement strand
CCGGGATCTCGTAGACCGTGCCGTAGACGACCTTCGCCGACGACTCGAACGCGCGATGCGCGAGCCACCAGGTGGGGTTCAGCTGCAACGGGTGGTGGCGGCGGTCCGCGTCGCACGAGGCGTGGGCGTATTGCGCGTACGGGACGACGTCCCACGACTGCTTGTCCGAGAGGTCGTACGCGACGACGTCTGCGCCGCGGCCCTCCATCGTGTAGCAGAGGAAGCCGCTGGCCGTTCCCACCTCGAGCACCCGCTTGTCGCGGAGGTCGACGCCGCCGAGGTAGTCGTCGACGCCGCCCCGGAGGTCCCACGGCCCCTCTACGAGCCCGTAACCAGGTATCTCCATCGAGTGGTAGAAGTAACACTCCTCGAGATCGGTGACGGTGCGCGGCTCCGAGTAGACCGAAGTGTCGCGCGGCGCTGTCACCGTGTCCTGTCCCGACATGACGCGGCACCCTAGCGAAATGCGCTGGTACAACTCCCCTGTGAGCCGAGCTCTGCGGTTCCTCTTGGCCCTTGCTGCCCTGGCACTGCTCGCACCGGCGGCAGCCTCTGCGTACTCCTGGCCACTGCGCCCGTTCCAGCAGCAGCATGCGATCCGCGGGTACTTCAACGACCCACGCCTGTCGGGCCCGGAGACGGGCTTCCATTTCGGCGTGGACATCGTCGCCGACGATCTGGAGCCGGTCTATGCGATCGAGCCCGGCCGCGTACGCATCCACGGCCTGACGGTGTCGGTCTTCCCGAAGCGCGGCGGGCATCTCCTCTCGTACTGGCATGTGAGGGCCGCGGTCAGGAGCAACCAGCGTGTGCGCCGGCACCAGTTGATCGGGCATGTCGTGCCCGGCGCCGGGCACGTGCACCTCGCCGAGTACAGCGAGGGGACGTACGTCAACCCGTTGCGCCTCGGCGGCCTGGCGCCGTACATCGACGACACCGTCCCCCAGATCCCCACTCTCACGTTCTACTCGTTCGGCAGGCCCATCCCGCCGGAGAGCGTGACGGGCGTGATCGACGTGACGGTCGACGCCTACGACGTCTCGCCGCTGCCGCTACCGACCGAGTGGGCCCAGGCAAGGCTCGCTCCTGCCCTCATCCGCTGGCGGATCGTCGAGGGTCAGAACACCGTCCGGCAGTGGGAGACGGCAGTCGACTTCCGGACGTTCCTGCTGCCTCTGCCGCTGTTCGACTTTGTCTACGCCCCCGGCACGTTCCAGAACAAGCCCAACCGTCCGGGCCGGTACGAGTACTACCTCGCGCACGAGCTCGACACGAGGCTCTTCCCGAACGGCTCGTACGTGCTGCAAGTGGACGCACTCGACGCGCAGGAGAATCTCGGTCAGGCGTCGTTCGCGTTCACGATCAGCAACTAAGAGGGCAATCTGTAGAGCACGAAGCGCGCGTCCTCGTAGGCCTTCGGCAGCGGAAGCCTGAGCTCGAAGCGGCGCGTGGCGACGACGATCCACTGCGCGTGGTAGCGGCGCGGGATGGCCAGGCTGCCGGACCGGAGGAAGTCGATCACGTCCCCGCGGCGCTTCTCCGGGTTGTTCCCCTTCGTATCGGCGACATGCGCGGGCGGGGCCGAGGTGATGTAGACCGGCGCATAGGCCTCGATGCGGTAGCTCGTCTCCAGATCGGAGAACACGACGTCGCGGGGCCGCACTTCGGTGCGCAGCGCCTGGACGAGCCCGGGCGTTAGCCGAAAGCGATCCGGCTCGTCCTGCTTCAGGTACGCGATCCCCGCGAGGGCCACCGGCGCGACGAGCGAGAGGGCAACCGCCGCCGTCCAGAGCGGCGCAGCCTCGTGAAGCCCTCTGCGGACGACCGCGGCAACGATGAGCCCCGCGGCCGCCCCGGCGAGTGCGAGCCAGACGGGCCACGCGGGACCGCCGACGACGAGGAAGTAGGAAAACTCACCCGGGTAGACGAGTTGGAGGAGCCCGCCGATGCCAAATGCGACCAGGCACCCGGCCAGCCGGAGCCGGCCGAGGAGACCTGCTGCGCCCGCCACCGCGAATGGGATCGGCAGGAACGCCGCCAGGCGGCGCGCCTGTGAGATCGAGACCGCGTCCGCGAGATGGTCGAATGCCCACGGGAAGAGGACGATGCCGAGCACCGCGAGCGAGCCGCCGAGCACGTACGCGGCCCAGCGTCGCGGCCCAGCGAGCGCGACGAGCGGGATTGCGAGCAGCCCGGCGACGGCGATCGCGCCGCCGCGAGAGATCGTCTCCGGCGCGAGCCGGAGCAGGCCCCCGACCACGTCGACTTGCCCCGTGTAGTGGGCAATCTCTTCTGCACGCGTTGCCGCGCCGGGCTGATGCGAGACGGTCTGGTCGACGATCGGCTTCAGCCAGAGCGCGTAGAGCCCCGCGGGTAGAAGCACCGCCGGCAGAGTCGCGGCGATCCGCAGGGCCTCGCGCCAGCGGCTCGTCGCCAGCACCATCCGCGCCGCCAGGAAGCCCACAAGCGGCACGGCGACGAAGAACGCGTAGGTCGGATGGACGAGCGCGAGCGCGAGCGCAGCGGCTGCGATCGAGAGCACGCTGCGCCGGCGGCCGCCGGCCGCGACGGAGAAGACGAGCGCGAGCAGCGCCGGCGTGATGAGCGCGCGCGCCACGGTCGGCGGCAGGGCAAGGAAATCGAACGATCCCGTGCCCGCCCGCGAGAACCCGAGCAGCCCGGCCTGGGCGGCCGCGGTCGCAATCCCGCCTCCAAAGGAGCGGAAGAGCGCGGCGCCGGCCGCGTACGCGAGGACGAGGGCAAGCGGCGTCAGGATCGCCGGCAGGTGCTGAAGCGCGACGGCGGGGTCGACATCCGCCAGCCGGGCAACGAGCGCGACCGCGGAGTGCCAGACGGGAAACGCGTAGCCCGGGTGGAGCCCTCCGTGCTTGAACTCGTCGACAACATTGAGCGACGTGAGGTGAAAGGTCTCGAGCTTCCGGATGCGCCCGAGGTGAAACAAGGCATCGCCGTAGATCGTGTTCGCCGTCCACCAGACCGCGCCCGCGAAGATCGTGCCGCCCACGGCGACGCCGGCCAGGGCTCTCCGCTCGGTCGACTCCGAGGCTGCGACCGGCGGCCGCCAGAGCGCCGGCACGAGCGCTGCGGCCCCGAAGCCCGCAAGCAGCCAGAGCGTTGTCCCGATCGTGCCGCCGAGCGCGAACGTGAGCGCAAGCGCGCCCGCCAGCGCCGCGAGGCTCCAGACGAACGAAGCGGCGAGCGCGACGCCGAAGGTGGCCGGTCGCCCGAGCGCGCGCACGAAGATGCCGCCCGGCACGAGGAGCACGCAGGCAGCGGCGGCCGCCAGCCGGATCACCAGTCCGAGCCCGTGGGACGGCAGCAGCCGGGCAAGCACGAGCGCGGCGGGGGCCGCAGCGACGAGCGCCAGGAACAGCCCGGCCGAGCCGATCCGGCCCGACCCGGCGCGGTAGACCCTCATCGGAACGCTCACGACAGCCACTCGCGCGCCTCGTCGGCGAGCGTGCCCGCCTGCACGCAGATGCCGCCGCGCGCACGGACGCCCTCCATGAATCGCCGGTAGAGCCGGTCCCAGCCGGGCAGCATCGCCGAGTCGTACTGCTCCGAGTGCCAGAGGACGGCGAAGCCGCCGCCGTGTTCTGCGGCCCAGTCGAGCAGCGCGCGCAACCGCTTCTCGGCCTGGCGGGCGCTGAGGTTGAGATAGCGCTCGGCGGAGAGGGTCACGTCCATCGCGGCGAGAGGCACTTCGACGATCTCTCGCGGCGCGTCCCGTTCGAGGTTCCAGGGCCGGAACGGGTGCGCGATCCCGGCCCGGAAGCCGGGTGCGTCGTTGAATCCGAGCGTCGAGTCGTACGCGAAGCCCGCCGCCTCGACGTCGGACAGGTTGCGATGCGGGTCGAGCCGCAGGAAGTGGTAGCGCTGGCCTCGCACAGGCCCCGCGAACTGCTCCAGCAACTCCTTCTCGGCCGCCAGGCGGGGACCGTCGTCGGCAGCCGAGTAGCTGCCGTGGAGACCAACCTCGGCCGCACCGTCGAGCAGCGTCTGGACGAGTCGGAGACGTAGCCGCTGGTAGGTCTCGCCGCCGGGCCCATCGAGCTCATGCGCGTGGTCGGCCATCAGGAAGAAGGTGGACGACGCGTCACAGCGCCGCTCGTCGGCGAGGATCCGGTCGAAGCTCCAGAACGGGTCGGTTCCGCGTAGCTTGTGAAGCGGCCAGCCGGCGAGGGCCCGCACTTCGCGCAGGCCCGAGCGCGCCCGGCCGCGAAGCAGGTCGGACTTCACCCGCGCGGCGGCTCCTCGGAGGCCGGTGCGAGTCCACTTCCACGGCGTGTCGACGTCGTGGGTGAGTGCGACGGCGAAGCGAGCCCCACCCCACCGGGGTGGTTCGACCCCGAGCTTCCGGCGCAGCCGCTCGAGCGGAGGGTCGAGCGGGTCGAGGCAGGAAGAGGCCGCGCGAAAGCGATCGTGCTCGTCGCGGGCGCCGTCCCGCTCCTCGATTCGGGCTAGGTGGAAGAAGGCCTCGGCGAGGTCGTCGGCCGCGGGCCGCTCTCCCCGCTCGACTTGCTCCCACGCCTCGGCCCGATACGGGACGTCGTCCCCGAAGCCGACCTCACGGGCCCCAACGGTGTCGAGCACCCAGCGAGCCCTTCGTTCGACCGCTTCCGGGATCAGCGGAACACTCCGCGCAGAACACGGGCCACGTGGACGAAGCCGGGCTTCAGGTCGTCAGGAGCGAAGACCGCATCCACGAAGGGCGGCCGCGGGAACGAAGGCCGCTCCCCGGGCAGGAGCGAGATCGTCCAGATCCGCCGAGACCCGTTCATGGAGACGGGGCTGACGTGCTCGCCTGTGAGGTCGCGATAGGCGATGACCGGCAGGTCGACGCCACACGCTGACGCAAGGCCGTGCCACTGCCAGAGCCTCGGGTTGATCTCCATCAGCTTGAAGCGGCCGTCGCGCGGGTCGCGCTTGAACTCGACCTGGGAGATACCGTGGAAGCGAAGCTCGCGCAGAAAGCGCAGCCCCGCGTCGACAACCTCCTGCATCCAGACCGCCTCGCCAGTGCGGCAGGTTCCGATCCCGGGCGGGACCTGCTTCAGCTTTCGCCCGCAGAAGAGGCCGAGCGGCTCGCCATCCTCCCTGAGGTAGCTCCCCAGGCTGTAGAGCTCCTCGTCCCCGCCCGGCACGAGCTCCTGCACCATCGCCCCGAACGGCTCGGCGTCCGCGTAGGCGCGCTCGACCTCGTCCAGCGTCTCGCAGCGGAAGGCCTGCTTGCCGAAGCGGCGCTTGAACCCGTCCGGATGCTGCGGCTTGACGAGGACGGGGAGGCCGAGCTCCTCGGCAGCGGCTCTGGCTTCGGCCACATGCGCCGGGTAGCTCGTCTCGGGTATGTCCACGCCGGCGGCGACGGCCGCCTCGAGCTGGTGGCGCTTGTCCTGGATTGCCTCGAGCGCAGACCACGGCGGGAAGGGAAAGCGGAGGCCTGGAAGCCGCTCCCGGTTGCGCGCGAGGGCGTTCAGCGGCGGGTCGTGCGTCGGAAAGACGACGGCGGGCCCCTCGAGCTCGGCGACCCGGGCGACGAACCCTTCTTCGTCGGCCGCAGGATCCGGCACGGAGACCGGTATCGCGTAGCGCGAGCGGAAGCCGAGCGCGCTCGGCCGGTGGTCGAGCGCGAGGACGGGGATCCCTGCGCGCCCGAGCGAGCGAATAGCGGCCAGGCCGTTGACCCAGCCGACGTCGACGACGAGTGCCTTCACTCGCTCGATTCTAGGAGGGCGGCCGCCGAACCCGACCCGAGCCAGTGGGCCACCTCCCGGTACGCGCGCCCGCGCTCGCCGCGGAAGAGCAACCCGCGCAGCCGAAGGCCCCACAGCATCACACGCCGTGCGCGCTCGGCCGCCTGCGTGCCTCGGTGCTTGCGGAGGAACTGCAGGTGGCCGCGAACGACGTCCTCGAACCGGGCGGGGTTGAGCGATGCCCCGACGACGTGGAAGACCTCGGCTCCCGGGAAGAACAGCACCTTCCAGCCGGCCTGGCGAAACCGGTAGCACCAGTCCACTTCCTCGCTCATCAGGAAGAACTTCTCGTCGAAGCCGCCTACCGAGTCCACGGCGTCCCGTCGGACGAACAGGCAGGCGCCGAACAGGTAGTCGGCCTCGCGCACGGACTTGTGGTCGAAGCCCGCGCCGAAGAGGGCGTTCAGCGCTCGCGAGCGCGGCGCGAGCTTGCGCAGGAAGAAGTACTCCGTGGCGATCCGCCACGGCGTCGGGTAGCCGCGGACCGAGCGCTGAAGCGAGCCGTCGGGATTCAGCAGCCTCGGGCCGATGACGGCCGCCTCCGGGTGCTCGTCGGCGAAGGCGACCAGGTCCTCGAGCGCGCCCTCGGTGAGCCAGGCGTCAGGGTTCAGGAGCAGAAAGTACCGGCCCGACGCGGCGCGCATCCCCGCGTTGTTGCCGGCGCCGAAGCCACGGTTCTCCTGCTCGACGACCCGCGCCTCGGGGAAGCGCCCGCGGACGATCTCGAGCGTCCCGTCCGTCGAGGCGTTGTCGACGACGATCACCTCCGCGCCCGTCCCGCGAAGGCTCTCGAGCGAGCGCTCGATCCACGGCTCCGCGTCGTGTGTGACGACGATCGCCGTGATGTCAGCCATCGGCTTCGCGCGGGAGCGGGCCGCTGCTCGTGCCTCTCAGGCCCTCCCAGGCGAGGATGAGCGCGCCAGGGGCCGACATGACCACCGTGACGACGAAGAAGAGGAAGCCGGCTGCGAACGCGCTGTCGGCGCCGACGCCGACGTTCCCGAGAAAGCTGACGAAGAACGACTCGCGCACCGCAAGCCCGTTGATCGTGAACGGGACGAGCATGACGAGGAAGAGCAGGGGGCCCATCACGTAGTACGGGCGTGGCGAGAGGTGAATCCCGACTGCCTCTCCGCTGAGCCAGATCGCAAGCACCCGCGTTGCCTGCACGCCCAGCGTGACCGTGCACACCGTCAGCAACACGCGGGACTGGTCGCGGTAGGAGTGCATCGCGAGGTACACCTGCCTCGCGAGACGGTCGAGCCGGACGATTGCAAGCAGCGGCGTTGCCAGGCGCAGGAGAGGGCGTGCCTGCCTCGAGAAGAGCAGGAAGCCGAGGACGATCGTCAGGACGACGAAGAGTGCCTCGATCCAGAGGTAAGGGCCGACGTTGTAGTGCCCGACCGCGAGCAGGAAGCCGACGGCCGCGAGCATCAGGGTCGCAGCGCCGCCGATCGCCCGCTCCAGCAAGACTGAGGCCGCCGCGGTGTCGCCTTGCCCGGGATGGCGACGCGCCGTCTCGAAGATGCGAACGGCGTCCCCGCCGATCGATGTCGGAAGGATCTGGCCGGCCGCATAGGAGACGAAGTACGACCGGGTCAGCCAGGGAACGCTCTCCTCGACGCCCTTCGCCCGGAGCAGCAGCTGCCAGCGCCAGGCCATCGGCAGCAGCGTCACGACAACGAGTGCGAGAGCGAGCAGGAAGTAGAGGAGGTTGGCGTCCACGATCACCCGCGCGGTGCGGCCGAGGTCGATCTTCCAGAGGACGTAGGCGGTGCAGAGCCCGGTGACGAGGAGCGTGAGGGCGACGCGGAGCGGGCGGTTCATCGGTTTCGGGCGGCGTGCACGCGGCGCAGCGCCGCAACGGCGTCGGCGATGTCGTCGTCGGAGTGCGCCGGCGTGAGCGGCAGCGAGAGCACCTCCGTGCCGGCCTGCTCGGCGACGGGGAGCGGAGCCTGGTCCGGAAGCAGCTGTCTGTACGCCGTCAGCTGGTGCACCGGCAGGAAGTGGATGCTCGTTGCGATGTTCTCCTCGGCGAGGAGACGCTGGTACTCGTCGCGGGTCGCGCCCGCGCGCTCGGCGTCGATTCGCACCACGTAGAGGTGGTAGGCGTGCGTGTCGCGCGGATCGCGCGCGAGCGGCTCGATCCCCCCGAGCTCGGCGACGGCCTCGTCGTAGGCCGCGAACTGCCGCTTGCGGATCTCGCCGTGTCGCTCGACCTTGTCCAGCTGGCAGAGCGCGATCGCCGCAAGGACATCGGAGAGGTTCGCCTTGTAGCCGGGCACGACGATGTCGTAGAGCGAGCCGTCGCCGCGGCGCATGAGACGGAGGTTCTCGATCGCCGCTGCAACATCCGGATCGTTCGTCGTGATCAGGCCGCCCTCGCCGGCCGCGATGTTCTTCGTCGCGTAGAGCGAGAAGCAAGTCGCGTCGGAGAGCGAGCCGATCTTGCGCCCGCGATAGGCGCTTTCGGCCGCGTGGGCCGCGTCCTCGACGACCGGGATGCCGTGAGTGAGAAGCGGGCCCAAGTCGGCCGGCTGGCCGGCGAGGTGGACGGGCATGATCGCCTTCGTCCGGTCGGTGACGAGCTCCGCGACCTGGTCGGGGTCGATGTTGAGATCGGAATCGCGCACGTCGGCGAAGACCGGAGTCGCGCCCGCGTGCACGATCACATTCGCGGTCGCCGGCCAGGTGATCGGCGTCGTGATCACCTCGTCGCCGGGCCCGACGCCGACCGCGAGCAGCGCGAGGTGGAGCGCCGCAGTCCCGGAGGCGACCGCCAGGGCATAGTCGGCCTCCACGTACTCGGCGAAGCGCCGCTCGAGCTCGGCCGCGCGCGGGCCGGTCGTCAACCAGCCGGAGCGCAGGGTCTCGGCGACCGCAGCGATCTCCTCCTCCCCGATCGCAGGCGGCTGGAAGCCGAGCATCGTTTCTCTTCTCTCAGACGAGACTCTCTGCACCGACCTTGAAGCGTATGAGACGGGCGGCTTGGTCGGCCCGGTCGAGGGCTTGCTCGCGGCTCTCGCCGGTCGCCAAGACCGCGCCGGCGCGGTCGGCTCCCCGTAGGAACGGGCCGAAGACATGGCCCGGCTCGCGATAGATCCGTATGTCCTGCACCCCCTGGACCGCGCGCGCCTCCTCGACGCCCTCGACCTCCTGCAGGACGCCCTCCGGCGGGACGAGGAAGCGGACGACTGCCCCGCCGACCTGCGGCACGACGTGCAGCGCGGCCGACCAGATCGACTCCCCGAGCGCAGCCTGGAGCGCGAGGCCGTTCAGGTCGACGCCGAGCGCTACGTGGGCGAGCTCCGCATCGTGGCCCCCGCCGAGGCGGGCCGCGACCTCGATCACCTGCGGGCCGTCTGGCCCGATCCGAAGCTGCGTGTAGGTCGGGCCGTCCTGGATGCCGAGCGCCTCGGCGGCGGCGCGCGCGACCTCGGCCGCCTTTCCGCCTGCCTCACTTGGCCAGACGTGGGCGAGTGCGACCCCAAACGCAGGCGGCTCGGCGGTCAGGCGGTCGGTCACGGTCAGCGAGTGGAACTCGCCACGAACAGAGAAGGCGTTGACGGTCACCTCCGGCCCGTCCACGAGCTCCTCGACGATGGCGGCGCCGCTGCGCGACTCTTCGATCGCCCGTGCGATCGCCGCCGGAAGCTCGCCCTCAAGACGCACGAGCGCCAGACCCTTCTGACCCTGCCTGTCGGGCGCCTTCACCACCCAGGACTTAGCAACAGTCTGTTGCAAAGTCTCTTCGGGGCCCTTGACGATCTGCCACGTGGGTTGGGGGACTCCGGCCTCGGCGAGCCGCTCACGCTGCTTCTGCTTCGAGACGGCCAAGCTCGCGGTCGCCGCGTCGATTGGATGCGGCAGCCCTTGTCGCTCGGCGACGCGCGCGGCGATCCCCACCGGCCAGTCGATGCCCGGCGCGATGATTCCCTCGACGCCCTCGGCTCCGGCCAGGCGCTCGATGCCCTGCTCGTCCTCGGTCGAGATGATCGCCCGCCGGTCTGCGTACTGGAATCCGGGCGCGGCCGGGTCGCGGTCGAGCGCGATCACGAACAGCCCTCGGTCGCGCGCCGCCGCGAGCAGGCCGAGCTGCGCCGGTCCCGCCCCTAGGACGAGAAGACGTCTGCCGGTCGCCGCTCCGGGGCCCTCCACCAGGCCTCATTGTCGCGGTACCACGAGATGGTGCGCTCGAGCCCGTCCTCAAACGACGTGCGCGCCTTCCAGCCCAGGAGCTTCTCCGCCTTCTCGGTCGAGCCGATGTGACGGTCTACCTGCCCCAGCCGCTCGTCGACGTGCACCTTCAGGGACGACGGCTTGCCGAGCAGCTCCAACACCTTGTCGGCGATCTCGGAGACGGAGATGTCGATGCCGGTCGCAATGTTGATCACCTCGCCGACGACTCGGTCGTCCGCCGCGACGATCGACTCGATCGCCTCGGCGTCGTCGTCCACGTAGAGCCAATCGCGGCTCGCGTGCCCGTCGCCGTGGATCGTCAACGGCTCGTCGGAGAGCGCCTGCGTGATGAAGCGCGGGATCACCTTCTCCGGATGCTGGCTCGGCCCGTAGTTGTTGAACGGCCGCACGATCACGATCGGCAACCCGTAAGTGACGTAGTACGAGTACGCGAGCCGGTCGGCGCCGGCTTTCGTGGCGGCGTACGGGCTCCGTGGGTTGAGCGGGTGCTCCTCGTCCATGGGCGCGTAGAGCGCGGTCCCGTAGACCTCGCTGGACGAAAAGAGGATGAAACGCTCGACCGGTGTCTCTCGAACGGCGTCGAGGAGGATCTGCGTGCCCTCGACGTTCGTCGTCACGAACTCCGAAGCACCGGACTCGATCGACTTCTCGACGTGCGACTCGGCGGCCGCGTTCACGATCACGTCCACCTCGGCGACGATCTGGCGCACGAGGTCGGGGTCGCGGATGTCGCCGTGGACGAACGAGTGCCGCTCGTGCCCGCTCACCGAGGCGAGGTTGTCCATGCTGCCCGCGTAGGTGAGCGCGTCGAGGGAGACGACCTCGTACGGCGTCGCCTCGAGGATGTGGCGCACGAAGTTCGACGGGATGAACCCCGCGCCGCCCGTGACGAGAACGCGTTTCGCCCTCACGGATCGGAACCCTACCGACCCGGTAGTGCCCCTCCCGATAATGCCGGCATGTATTGCCGGGAGGGCACTAAGCTCCCCTTCCGTGACGAGATTCGTCGTCCTCTCCAAGCAGCGCAGCGGCTCGACCTGGGCCGTGGACATGCTGACGAGCCACCCGCGGGTCGTCGCGTACTCGGAGCTCTTCATGCACGGCGGCGAGGGCACGCCCAGATGGGGCACCGAGAAGGATCTCCCCTACTGGCAGACCTTCGTCGCGGACAAGCGCGGCGGGCGCCTCACCCGGCCCTACTGGCTGTGGAGCTATCTGGGCCGCGCGCTCGAGGAGCGGCCGGGAGTCGACGCGGTCGGCTTCAAGCTCATGTACAGCCAGCTCACGAGTATCGCGAAGCCGCTCATGCCCGCGGTGTGGCTGAAGCGCGTGCGGATCATCCACCTCATCCGGCGAAATGCGCTCGACGTCGTCCTCTCGAAGGAGGCCGGCGCGGCGCGGCAGGGCGTGCTGCACGCGCGCGAGGGGCAGCCGGTCGAGCCGGTGCGCCTACGACTACGGACCGACGACCTCATGAAGCGCCTGACCGCCCACGAGCGGGCAATCGCCGGCGCGCGGGTGCGGTTCAAGCGAGTCGGCCTCCCCTACCGGGAGGTCGTCTACGAGGACCTCGTCGCCGACGAGCGTGGCTTTGCATCGCTGTTCGAGTTCATCGGCGTCGAGCCTGCGCCGGTATCGTCGTCGCTCCAGAAGCTGAACCCAACCGTGCACGAGGAACTGATCGAGAACTACGGCGAGGTGCGCGCGGCCCTCGAGGGCACGGAGTTCGCCGGACAGCTCCGCTGACCTAGTCAGACCGCCGGGTAGTGGCTAGGCGTGCCCTTAGTCCCGGGCCCGTGGCCCGGGACCATTCCTAGAGCTCGCGGTCGATCGTGTAGAGCGGTCGGCCTTCGACTTCTCGCTGGATCCGACCCAGGTACTCGCCGACGAGGGCCAGCACGAAGCCCTGCATCCCGAGGACGAAGATGACGCCGACGCCGCCGAAGAGCGGGCCGGGGAAGTTCGACTCGCCGATCCAGTAGACGACGCCGTAGATCCCGAGCGCGAGCGCCGACGTCGTGCAGAGGACGCCGAGCGCGACGCCGATCCACTGAATGGGCTGCGGCCAGAAGCCGGCGAGGACGTGCAGCGCGAGCCGGGTCAGGCGAAGCGGCGAGTAGCGCGAGCGCCCGGCCCGTGGAGCATGCGCGACGTCCACCTCGATCACGCTCGCCCCGCCGGAGAGGACGAGCGCCTTCGTGAACTTCTGCTTCCCGATCGCGCCCAGCATCGGCTCGATGGCGCTTCGCCGGTACGCGTTGAACGCGCAGCCGAAGTCGGAGATGTCGACACGCATGAATCGCCGAAGCATCCCGTTGATCACGAGCGAGGGAAGCGTGCGTCCCCACGAGTCGCGCCGGGCCGTGCGCGTCCCGCTGGCGACGTCCGAGCCTGCCTCGACCGCGGCAACCAGCCGGGGAAGGTCCTCCGGGGCGTTTTGCAGGTCGCCGTCCATCGTCACGAAGATCTCGCCACGGGCGCGGACGAGGCCCGCGTGCATCGCCGAGTGCTGACCGAAGTTGCGCTTGAACCGGACCGCGCGGACTCGTCCGTCGGCGTCATGGATTCGCTCGAGCTCGGCGAACGTCGCATCGGTCGAGCCGTCGTCGATGAAGATCAGCTCGAACGTGTAGCCGGCTGTGTCCAGAGCCTCGACGGCTCGCTCGTACAACTCCCGGACGCTTCGGCTCTCGTTGTAGACCGGGATCACGACCGAGATCGACGGCGCGGGCGCGTCGGAGTCGGCCGTAAGCGGCCGCGGCAGCGCTTCATGCCGGGTAGTCGCCACACCGGAAATCTAACTGCCTGGGGGTAAACTCCCTGCATGTCGGCCCTTGCCGCCACAATCGAGGAGCTCCGCGACGACCGGGAGCACGGGGCGAGCTGGATGGCTCGACGCGCCGTCGAGACGCTGCTCGAGGTCTGCCGGGATCCGGCCGAGAACTGCGACGCACTGGTCGACTGCCTCGTCAAAGCGGGCCGAGAGCTGGCCGAGAGCAGACCGGGAGTCGGTGCGATCGCGGGCGCGACAGGCCGCATCCTCGCCGCGGCGAATGCACACCGCTACCTCGAGCTCGGTGAGCTGCGGCGGCTGATCGACGAGGAGGGCCAGGGATTGCTCGACGGACGTCGGCGCGCGGGAGCCTCGATCGCGATCCAGCTGCAGAAGCGGCTCGCAGGGAGCGTCGTCCTGACCCATTCGGCGTCCGCGACGGTGCGCGAGGCGCTCTTGCACACGCCGCCGGCACGGGCGATCTGCACGGTCTCGGAGCCCATCGGCGAGGGCCGCGCGTTCGCCGAGGAGCTCCGGTCCGAAGGCCTGAACATCGAGCTCGTCGAGGACGCGGACGCGCCGGCAGCACTTGACGACGCAACGCTCTTCCTTCTCGGCGCCGACACGGTCTTTCGCGACGGAACGCTCTGCAACAAGATCGGAACGACCGCCCTGGCCGAGGCTGCCGCCGCCCGCGACACGCCTGTCGTCGTCGCCTGCGAGATCGTCAAGCTGGCGCCAATCGAGGCCGCCGCAGCCCCGGGACAGAGCGAGGCAGAACGGGCGCTCTTCGAGTTGACTCCGCCGCACCTGATCACGGAGTTCGTCACCGAAGAGGGATCGGTCTCGAGCGACGGGGTCGGCGCGCTCGTCGACCGCACGCCGTTCCTGCGCGAGGGGTACGCCCTCCTCCTCCCGACCGCGGCTCTCTAGGACGTGAAGGTCGTCCTACTAGCTCTCGCGGTGCTCGCCGCGACGGGTTGCATGGGCCGAAGCGTCTCGGGCGGCGGCTCGGCGGGCCGCACTTCTCTCGAGATCTCGATCTCGCCCGGCGGCAAGGAGGCGCCGACGAAGCTCTGGACGCTTCGCTGCCCGAACGGAGGGACGCTGCCGCAGCCCGCGAGCGCGTGTACCCACCTCGACCGGCTCGCCGATCCGTTCGCGCCGGTGCCAAAGGACGTCGCCTGCACCGAAGTGTTCGGCGGCCCGCAGATCGCCGACGTGCAAGGGACGTTTCGGGGCGAGCCCGTGGACGCGAGGTTCACCCGCACAGACGGCTGCGAGATCGCCCGCTGGAACCGCGTTCGGTTCCTGTTCCCGTCTAGCTGACGATACTTCCGGGCCGATGGCGCTTCGTGTCACCCACTGCCCGGTCAACCTGGCCGGCGTCGGCTGGACGAACGTGCAGGCGCTGCGAAGTCGCGGCGTCGACGCCCGGCTCGTCGTCTTCAACACGCAGCCGTTCCGCCCCGACCAGGCCGACTGGGACCTGAAGCGCCCGCGCCAGGGGCTCATCCGCCAGCAGGCCGTCCAGTGGCGCGCGTTCGCCAAGCTGCTGCCGCAGACGGACATCTTCCACTTCTACTTCGGGCTCACGCTCGTCCCCAAGAAGCTCCAGTTCCCGATCCTGAAGGCGACCCGCCGCAAGTCGCTCTTCCACTTCCTCGGCGCCGACATCCGTGAGCGGCCCAAGGAGGCGCTCATGTACGGGCTGAAGGCCGACGCGCGGGTCGTCGGCTCCTTCGCGGCGCTCAACTTCATCCCGTATGACGCCGAGGTGCTCCCGCCGGGCATCGACCTCTCGAGCTATGACCCCGTGCCGGCGGTCGAGCGCAAGCGGGTGCGGATCGTGCACGCGCCATCGAACCTCGAGAAGAAGGGCACCGAGCACGTGATCGAGGCCTGCAAGCAGCTCCCCGTCGACCTCGACGTCGTCCACGGCGTCCGCAACGAGGAGGCGCTCGAGCGGTACAAGCAGGCGGACATCGTCGTCGACCAGGTGCTCCGCGACTGGCACGGGATCTTCTCGATCGAGGCGATGGCGCTCGGCAAGCCGGTCGTCACCTCGCTCGACGAGGACGCCGTCCGCCAGACCGAGGAGGCCTTCGGCGTGCAGGTGCCGATCGTGCGGGCGACGAAGGACGACCTCGTCGAGAAGCTGCGCCCGCTCGTCGACTCGTTCGAGGAGCGCAAGCGGCTCGGCGCGGCCGGACGCGCGTACGTGGAAGAGGTACACGACGTGGAACGGATGACCGACCGCCTGCTGGACATCTACGCTCGGCTGTGACGTTGGCTCTTGCTCAGCAGATCAGGCGGCTCGGCAAGCACTCGGTGATCTACGGAGTGGGCGGCCTCGTCCAACGCATCGTCGCCGTCCTGCTGCTTCCGCTCTACACGCGCTACCTGAACCCGTCCGACTACGGAGCGATCGAGGCCCTCGTCGCGCTCTCTGCGGTCATCTTCGCCTTGCTCCGCGCCGGGATCCAGAGCTCGTTCTTCCGCTTCTACTTCGACGCCGAAGACGACCGCCGCCGGCTCACGGTCGTCCGCACGTCTTTCTGGTTCACGATGGGGGCCGCGTCGGCGGCCCTCGCTGCGGGCCTCGTCTTTGCGGGGCCCATCGCTCAGGCGCTCTACGGCTCGCCCGAGCACATCAACCTGGTGCGCGCTGCATTCGTGGGCCTCTGGGCCTCGATGAACTACGACCAGCTGACGGCCCTCTTCCGGGTCGAAGAGCGCTCGGTGAGCTACGCGGCCGCGAGCCTCATGAACGTCCTGCTCACGGTCGGCGCGACGATCCTGCTCGTCGTCTTCTTCCACAAGGGGCCGCTCGGAGTGCTCGTCGGGAACTTCAGCGGGACGCTTGCCGTCTATGCGGTCCTGCTCGCTTACCGCCGCGTCCAGCTCGGCCTCGAGTTCGACACGGACGTGTTCCGGAGGATGACCGCCTGGGGAATGCCCTTCGTCCCGTCCGTGATCGCGTTGAGCGCGATCGACTTCAGCGATCGCTTCTTTCTCGTACGTCTGCGGAACCAGCACGAGCTCGGGCTGTACGCGATCGGCATGCGGATCTCGGTCGCTCTGCTCTTCCTGCTCGCAGCGTTCCGCACGGCCTGGCCGGCGTTTGCGTACTCGATCCGCGACGACGAGGAGGCGAAGCGGACGTACGCTTTCGTGCTCACGTACGTAACGTTCTTCTCGTCGTGGGGCGCGCTTGCGCTGGGGCTCGGCTCGCCGTGGCTCGTCCGCTTGCTGACGACCCCGGACTTCTACAGCGGCTCGCGGGTGGTCGCCCCGCTCGCCTTCGCGTTCGTCATCTTCGGGGCGTACGTGATCGTCGTCACGTCGATCGGTCGCGCAGGACGCAGAGGATCGAACTGGATCGTCACCGGCGCGGCGGCGTCCGTGAACATCGTCCTGAATCTGATCCTGATTCCTCCGTACGGGATGATCGGCGCCGCAGTCTCGATGGTGGTGTCCTACTTCGCGATGTTCCTGGGCATCACGTGGAAGGCGCAGCGGGTCTTCCGGGTCAACTACCAGTGGCGCCGCGTGGGGCTCGTGGTCGGGACGGCTGCCACGCTGACCGTGATCGGCAAGCTCGTCCAGGGTGGCCTCGCCGCTGCCGTCGGCCTGACGCTCGCCTATCCCTTCGCGCTCGCGCTCCTCGGCTTCTACCTTCCGGCCGAGCGACAGAGGATCGGCGCGCTGGGCCGGCGCGTGTTCGCAGGCACTCGATAGACCCGCGCGTTTACCGTTCGTCACTGTGGACGCGGGACAACTGGGCCAGCTTGCTGGGCTCGCGGGCGCGCTCGGCGCAGGTGTCGTCCTGCTCGGGCGCGGGCGAATCCCGCTTCTGGCAGGGCTCGCGCTGCTCGCGGCCGCCGAGACCGGGCTCGTCCTCGACCTCTCGGGCCACAGCCACAGGGTCTCGACGACGCTCGCGGCCCTCGGCGCGGCAGCCGTCGTCCCGATGGCGATCGTGGCGGCGATGTTCGTCCGCTGGCCGGTGCTCGTCACACCGGTCGTGCTCGCTGCGGCGCCCTTTCGGCCCCCCCTCTCGTTCGGCAGCGAGCATCGGTTCTACGTCGGGGTCGCGAGCGCGGGTCAGCTCGGACGTCTGCTGCCGCTCTACGGCGTACTGGGCGCCACCGCCCTCGCGCTCGGCTGGAATGCGCTGCACGGACGCGAGCTGAAGCGCGTCCCCACGATCGTCGCGCTACCCGCCGCTGCGTTCCTCGCAGTCTCAGCGCTCTCGCTGCTCTGGGCGAACGACCTCCACGCGGGCGAGAACGTGCTCGCGTACTTCCTCCTCCCATTCGCCGTGCTCGTCGCCGTCGTCGCTCGCGCGCCGTTCCCGGACTGGATGCCGCGCGCCCTGGCGGCAATCGCGGTCGCCCTCGCGACGCTCTTCGCAGTCGTCGGGCTCATCCAGGCCGCGACGCACAAGCTCTGGTTCTTCTCGCCGAGCGTGGAGGTCGGGAACGCCTACAGCTCGTTCTTCCGCGTCACGTCGCTCTTTCGGGACCCGAGCCTGTACGGGCGCCACGTGGTGCTCGGGATCGTCGTGCTCCTCGTGGCGGCCCTCTACGGACGCCTGAGCCCGTTCCTCGCCTTGCCGGTCGTCGCCGTTCTCTTCGCCGGGCTCTGGTTCTCGTACTCCCAGTCGAGCATGGCCGCGCTCTTCGTAGTCACGCTCGCGATCGCCGCCGTCGCCGGAAACCGGGCGCTGCGCACCGTCGCCGTTGTCACCGCCCTGGTGGTCGCGCTGGCAGGCACCGGACTGATCGTCGCCTCGGTCGGCGGCCATTCCTTGAATCGGGTGACGAGCGACCGCTCACGGCGAACCGAGCTGACACTCAAGGTCTTTCGCTCTCACCCGCTCGCGGGCGTGGGGCTCGGCGGCCAACCGCTCGCGAGCCGGGCGCGCTCCTCGCAGGGCGGCTCGCCGACCCGCTTCGTCTCGCACACGACGCCGCTGACGATCGCCGCCGAGCTCGGCGTGCTGGGCGTCGTCGCCTACCTGGCACTGCTCGGAGGCGCCGGCGGGCTGATCTCGCGCGTGCGCCGGCTCGACCCTGCCCTCGGCCTCGGCCTGGCCGCGACCCTGCTCGCCCTGCTCGTGCACTCGCTTGCCTACAGCGGCTTCTTCGAGGATCCGGTCACCTGGCTCGTGCTCGCGGTCGCGGCGAGCTTCGTCCTGTCACGGGCCGACGACGACGCCATACTCGAATCGTGAAGCGCCTCCAAGGCGTTGAGATTTGGGCGCTCCTGGCGACGCTCGGCGTGCTGGTGCTCGTGGCGATGCCGGACCTCGGCGCAGGGGGCTGGCCGTTCGCGCCGCCGTCGGTTCAGCCGCACGGGATCCTCGGCCCGCTCGTGCGCGCCGCGAACCGGGAATGGGATCTCGGCATCATCCGCTCGACAGCGGTGCTCGCGGGCCTCGTCGTTGCGCTTGCCGCCGCAGCCGCATGGCACTTTCGCACCTGGCCGCGCTGGGCGGGCATAGGGCTCGCAGGCCTCGTCTGCGCGATGCTGCTCGTCCCGGCCGTCCTCCTGCAAGTCGGGCTACGCGACGCGACCTCGCCCTGGTATTTCACGAACGACTCGACCTACCAGATCGAGATCGCCGGCGACCTCGTTCTCCACGGCCATGACCCGTACGGGCACGACTACGCCGGCTCCGGACTGGAGCGCTTCTATCCGGCGGCGCACGACCAGCCGGCCGGCTTTCCGCAGGTCGCTCTGCACCACTTCGCGTACTTCCCCGGCACGGCCCTGACTGCCGCTGCGTGGCGGCTCCTGCCGCGGCCGTTCGACGACTACCGCATCTTCGTGCTGCTCGCCACGCTGGCGCTGCTTCCGGCGGCGCTGCTCTTCCCGGGATCGCTGCACGTCCGACTGGCGGCCGGCGCCGCTCTCGCAGCGAACCCGCTGCTGGTGCACGGAGCCTGGTTCGGGACCGCGGACGCGCCCTCCCTGCTCGCGCTCGTGCTCGCGTTCGCCTTGCTGACTCGCGGGCGGCTCGCCTGGGCCGCTGCGAGCCTGGGGGCCGCGCTCGCGCTGAAGCAGTTCGCCCTCGTCGCAGTTCCCTTCTTCTCGGTGATGCTGCTGACGACGGGCGTTCCCCGCCGAGCCTTCTACCGGGCGGGCGCGGCCTTCGCCGGAGTCTTCCTCGCCTCGGTCCTTCCGTTCTTCGTCGCCGACCCCGGGGCTCTCTGGAGCGACACGGTGGCCTACGGCGCCGGCACGTATCGCATCATCGGCTACGGGCTGGCGGCGCTCCTGCTGAACGCGGGCGTCATCGACGACCGCTTCGGCTACTACCCGTTCGTGCCCCTTGCGCTGGTGCTCTGGGTGCCGCTCACGGCGTGGCTCCTTTGGAGCCAGCGGCGGGCGGCGACGCTTTGGGCCGGCGCGGCCGGCTTTTCGATTTCGATGTTCGTGCTGCTGTTCCTGAGCCGGGTCTTCCAGAGCTCGTATGTCGCTTGGCCTTTGACAGGCATCGCGCTCGCTTTTTTGCTCGCCGGATCCGCTCGCATTTCGCGCGAGCCTGCCAAGCCTTGATTTGCCGCAGTCGTGCCTGCGGGACGAGCGCGTACAGGCGGCGTATGCCCGCGATGTAGATCCGCCGGGAGTCGGCCACTACCGGCGAGTAGTGGCCGTCGTTGAACCGCCAGATGAGATCGCCGGTGCGAGCATTGAGCGCGAAGGTTCCCCGGGGGCCGCTGGCCACGCGCCTCAGGTGACTCTGCGTGAACCGGCCGTACGTCGAGAAGTAGACGAGCCCGTCCAGGACGGTCGACGCGCCCATGATCCCGCCCGCGGCGCGGTAGCGCCAGCGGAAGTCGCCGGTACGCGCGTCGATCGCCGAGAAGTACCCGTCCCAGGTTCCGACGAACACCGTGTTCCGCCAGACCGACGGTGCCGAGTAGACGTAAGTGCCCGCCTGCCGGGCCCACAGCAGATGCCCGGTGGTCGCGCCATACGCGTAGACGGTTCCGTCCGTGTTGCCGACGAAGACCCGCCCGTAGGCGACCGCGGGCGTCGCGTAGAAGTACTCCCTCCGCCCGAACCGCGAGAAGGACTGCGCGTGCCAGCGCTCCTGCCCAGTGCGAGCGCCGAGCGCGTAGACGCGGCCGCCGTTCGTGCCCACGTAGACGACCCCTTCCGCGAAGGCCGGCGCGCCGACCACCTTGTCGTCGACCTGGTGGCTCCACACGAGGCGATGCCGCTTTCTGCGCACGTTGAGCGCGTAGACCCTGCGGTCCCACGAGCCGAAGTAGAGGACGTGTCCGACGATCAAGGGCGCGGACTCGACCGCGCCGGCTCCGAAGCGCCATTTGATCCGGCCCGTCCTGGCGTCGAGCGCGACGATCCCTCCGCGCGCCCCCGGCGCGTTCTTCACGCAGGGCCGATCGTGCATCAGCGGGAGATAGACCGTCCCGCGCGCCACCGCGGGGGAGGCGGCGATGCAGTTCGGGAAGCGCCGCGTCCAGATGATTCTCCCCAGCCTCGCGTCGATCGCAAACAGCACTCCGCGGCTGTCCGTGAGGAAGACCCGGCCGTAGGCGACCACCGGGGGCGGCTCGAGATTGCCCTTCGCCTTGATGGACCAGAGGCCGGCGTACGGCGGCCGGAGGTTGAACGGCGCCGAGCGGGTGCGGGCGACGTCGTAGCCGTACATCGGCCACGGCTCCTCCGAGAGCTCCTTGCGCGGGCGCTTCTTCGGCTTCTCGGTGGGGACGAACTCCTTCGTCGGCGAGCCGCGCACCGTGCGAATCCGCTTCTCGTGCCAGGCCCACCCGCCGAGTGCGGCGCCGGCGAAGAGGGTCCCGGCCGCCACGACGAGCAGCGGCCACCGAAGGAAGCCGATTCGCCGCTGGAGCAGGCCCCAGGCGAGCGCGAGCACGACGCCCGCCGCGAGCAGAAGCTCGGCGCCGTGCGTGACCGCGCGTTCCAGAGAAGCTGCGAGGAGCAAGACCTAGTGCCCCGTCCAGTAATGCCGCTGTATTGCTGGATGGGGCACTGAGCCAGACTAGCGGCGCGCGAGGCGCACGATGACGGTTGCCCGTGCGCGCTTCCCGTTCTCGCTCACCGTCAGGAGATAACGGCCCGGCCGGTTCGGCACAGGAATCCTGAAGACGTGCTTGTGGACCGTCCCGCCCCTCCCGGCAAGCCTCCACTGCACGTTCTTCACGTCGGTCGAGACGCGCACGCGGAGCGTCCTGCCACGGACGACGTAACGCCTCTGCGAAAGCTCGATGAAGCGAAGGCGCACCGTGAACTCGCGGGTCGAAGGCGCGACATTCCCGGCCAGATCCTGTGCCGCGAGGGCCAGCCGGTACTCCCCCGGGGGAAAGCCCCGGCCGTACCACTGCCTCGTATCGATTGGCCGGTGCCCATGGCTGCGCCCCTGCCTCTTCCCGTCGACGTAGAGGATCGAGTAGGCGGGCTCGCCGAACCGGTAGCGGAGATCTACCCGGTCGGCGTGCCCGTCACCGTCGGGGGAAAAGACGGGGTGACGGATGTCCACTTCGATCGTGGGCGGCGTCGAGTCGACCTGGATCTCCTGCGGGAAGTCGACCGTCCTCTTCTCGTCCACGAGCGTGAGCTCCGCTGTGTAGAAGCCGTCGGGAACGACGTGGCCCGCGTCGTTGCGTCCGTCCCATGCGAAGGTGTGGAACGACTGTCCGAAGACTCCCGCACCGACACCGCGGCGGACGATCGTGCCGTTCGAATCCGCGATGTCGAGCCTGATGTTCTCCTCGCGGCGGAGGCGAAAGGCGATCGTGGCTTCTCGAGCTTCCGGCTTACATTGGGTACAGACCGGCGAGAAGAGCCCATCGATTTGCGTGCCGGAAACGGGGCTGTCCTCGAGCTTCAAGCGCTCCGTCACGGCGAAGGCCGTCGCCGTCGCGACGAGCAGCCCGGCGACGAGCAAGGTCAGAGCATGTCGGGCCACGACACGGATTTAAGCAACGCGAGCGCGGTGACCGCGCCGGTCGTGAGACCCAGTCCGTCAGCGCCCGTTCTTCGGGACGAGCGCGTAGACCATGGACTCCCCGATGAGGTAGACGCGCTTCTCGTCCGCGACGATCGGCGAGAACTTCCCGTCCGGGAAACTCCAGACGAGCCTGCCGGTGCGGGCGTCAAGAGCGAACGTGCTTGGCCGTCCGGATTCCACGTGGCGCTGATGGTCGGCCTGGATGAACTTTCCGACCGAGGAGTAGTAGACGAGCCCCGCCATGACGGTGGGCCCTCCCGTCATCCCGCCCTGGGAATCGTGCTTCCACCGCACGTCGCCTGTTGCCGCGTCGAGCGCGACGAAGTAGCCGTCCCACGTGCCGACGTAGACCGTTTGCCGCCAGACCGCCGCACCCGTGTAGACGTACGTGCCCACCTGCCGCGCCCAGAGCAGACGACCGCTCCTGGCTCCGAATGCGTAGACGGTACCGTCGGCGTTCCCGATATAGACGCGCCCATACGCGACGGTCGGGGTTGCATAGAAGTACTCGCGACGGCCGAAGCGCGCGAATGACCGACTGCGCCAGCGCTGACGACCCGTCCGCGCGTCGAGCGCGTACAAGGATCCACCACTCGTGGCGACGTAGACCGTGCCGTCCGCGTACGCAGGCGCAGCGACGATCTCGTCGTCGGCCGTGAAAGTCCAGCGCAGCCGGGGACGCTCCCTTCCGCGCAGGGCAAGCGAATAGAGGCGGCGATCCCAGGCGCCGAAGTAGAGGATGCGGCCGACGATGAGCGGGGTCGACTCGATCGCGCCCGCGGGGAAGGTCCAAAGCATTCGTCCCGTCCTCGCGTCCCAAGCAATGAGGAAGCCCCGAGCGCCCGGCAGGTGTGCGTGGCAAGGCAACTGGTGCATGAAGGCCTGGTAGACGACACCGTCCGCGACCGTCGGCGAGGCGGCCGCGCAGTGCGTCAGCCTCCGCTTCCACAGCACCCTGCCCGTAGCCGCGTCGAGGGCCCAGAACCGGCCTCGCTCCTGCGCGATGTAGACGCGCCCGTATGCGACCGCGGGCGGATACTCGACGTAGCTGTACGCCTCGAACGACCAGACCCGATCGAAGGGCGGCCGGTGGTCAAACGGTGCGAAGTGGGTTCGCTGCACGTCGCGCGCGTACGTCGGCCAGGGCTCGTCGCGCGCAACCTTCTCCGGTCGCTTGAGGTTCGGCAGGAACTCGACCGTCGGCGAGCCCCGCACGGTCCGAGAGCGCTTCTCGTGCCAGGCCCAAGCGCCGAGCACGGTGCCGGCGCCGAGCGAGCCGATGGCCAGAACGAGCAGCGGCCATCGCAGCAGGCCGCCGCGGCGGTGGAGGAGCCCCCAGCTCAGAGCGAGCACGGCTCCGGCGAGGAGCAGAATCACACCACCTACGGTGACGGCTCGTTCGACCGATGCGGCGGGGAGCAAGACTCGCGGCATGCTAGCGCCGGCGACGACGCACGATGACGGTTGTCCGAGCGGTGGGCCGTTCGCCGAGGATGGTTACGCACGGTCTTCCGGGCAAGAGGTCTCCGAGGCATCTGTTAACGTGCGGCGTCGCTCTCTGAGAGGGCTTCCGACTGATGCAGGCACTCCTCGCGTATCTCGATCCCAGCTCAGGGAGCATGCTCCTGCAGCTCGCTCTGGGCGGAGCGGCCGCAGTCGGCATCGGGTTCAAGATGACCTGGCGCCGCGTGCTCCGCTTCTTGCATCTCGGCAAGAAGCAGAGCGACCCGGAAGCTCCTGCGGCGTAGTAGGAGGGCCCGCCCGGCCATGAGCGCCGCGACGATCGAGCCGGGATCCTTCCGCGATCCGCACAGTCGCGTCCTCGAGGCCGACGGAGCGGTTCTCCGCCTGCTCAGCGAGCAGGGCCTCCGAGATTGGAGCGCGCTGGCGGAGAGCGAGCTTTTCCGGAGAGCGGTCGCGGAGGGCAAGCTCGTCGGCACGGAGGTCGAACCAACGGATGCGGTCGATCTGCCTCACGGCCTGGTCGACGGCGCGGCGGCTGTCCTCCGGCATGAGGTCATGCCGTTCGTCTCCTATCCGTACGAGTGGACGTTCGCAATGCTGAAGGACGCGGCCCTGCTCCAGCTCGAGCTGCTGCGGCGCGCTCTCGAAGAAGACCTGATCCTCAAGGACTCCTCGCCGTACAACCTTCAGTGGCGTGGCGCGACCCCGGTCTTCATCGACGTCGGCTCGTTCGAGTCTCTCCGGCCGGGCGAGCCCTGGGTCGGCTACCGGCAGTTCTGCATGCTCTTCCTCTACCCGCTTCTGCTCCAGGCGTACAAGGGCCTGCCCTTCCAGCCCTGGCTGCGTGGCAGGCTCGACGGGATCGAGCCGCAGGAGTGCCGTGACCTGATGTCGGTCCGCGATCTCCTGCGAGGCGGCGTGCTCAGCCACGTCCTTCTTCACGCGAGGCTCGAGCGCCGTCACGCGGGCTCGGACCGGGACGTCAAGCGCGAGCTGGGACGTGCGGGCTTCAAGAAGGAGCTGATCCTGGCAAACGTGAAGCGGCTCGACCGGCTCGTCCGGAAGCTCGACTGGCAGCCAGACGCCTCGGAGTGGTCGGACTACGGGCCGCGCGGGCACTACACGGACGCTGACTCGGAGCAGAAGGACGAATTCGTGCGCCGGGCGGCCGCCGGCAGGGACTGGAAGCTCGCCTGGGATCTCGGCTGCAACGACGGCCGGTTTTCCCGGATCGTCGCCGAGCACGCGCGGTACGTCGTCGCCATGGACTCGGACGCGGCGGTCGTCGACAGCCTCTACCGCACCCTGCGAGCCGAAAACGGCACCTCGATCCTCCCGCTCTTCGTGGACGTCACGGATCCCTCGCCCGCCCTCGGCTGGCGCGGTGCCGAGCGGCGCACCCTGGTTGAGCGCGGCTCGCCGGACCTCACGCTCTGCCTCGCCCTGATCCATCACGTCTCGATCCGCGGCAACGTCCCCGTGCGGGACTTCCTGGCCTGGCTCCGCTCGCTCGAGACGAAGCTCGTGATCGAGTTTCCGACTACCGACGACCCCCTCGTCCGGCGCCTGCTTTCCCGCAAGCAGGAGGGAACGCACCCCGACTACGACCGCGGCTACTTCGAGCGCTGCCTGGCCGAGCTCTTCGACGTCGAGTCGAGCGAGGAGCTCTCCTCCGGCACGCGCGTTCTCTACGTTGCCCAGCCGAGGGCCTGATCCGACGGGCTGGGCGCGGCGCGTTCGGGCCCCCCGGCTCGTCGTCGATGCCGCGCACATCGCGGCACTCGCCGGTTTCGCGATCGCGCAGCCGCTCCTCAACCTGCTCGCCGGCACCTCCCAGTTCTTCGGCGTCCGGGGCTCGACCACGACCGAGATCGTCGTCTTCGCACTGGCGGTCGTGCTCGTCCCCTTCTTCGTCGCCTTGCTCCTGGAGGGGCTCGTCGGCCTCGCCGGCGAGGCCCCGCGACTGACGCTCCACCTGCTCTTCGTGGGAGGCCTCGTCACGCTCATCTCACTGCGGGCCCTGAAGCAGGCTTTCGACCCGTCTGCGGCGACGATGGGCCTGGCCGCGCTCGCGCTCGGAATCGCCGGCACTCTCTTCTACTGGCGAGTACGGGCCGGGCGCTCGATCGTGAACGTGCTCACCCCTGCGCCGCTCGTCTTCCTGGCCGTCTTCCTCTTCTTCTCGCCGGTCGAGAAGCTTGTTTTCCCGCCCCAGGCGCACGCGAAGCTCGCGGTCGAGAACGCGCACAACGACGTCGTCTTCCTGATCCTGGACGAGTTCCCCACGAGCTCGCTCATGAACGCGGAGGGGCAGATCGACGCTGCCCGCTATCCGAACTTCGCCGACCTCGCCGGGCACTCGACGTGGTTCAGGAACGCGACGGGCGAGCACGAAGGGACCCACGCCGCGGTGCCGGCCATCCTCGACTCACGGCTACCGAAGCGAGGCCGTCAGCCGACCTTCGCCGACCATCCACAGAGCATCTTCACCCTGCTCGGGGGCCGCTACCGGATGAACGTCTGGGAGACGCAGACCCATCTCTGCCCGACGAGCCTCTGCCGCGGCAAGGGCGAGCTCAGCACCTCGTTCGTTCCGCGGATGCACTCGCTGTTCGAGGACGCCGGGATCGTCTATCTCCACATGGTGCTGCCCTCGTCGCAGGAACGACGTGTCCCCGACGTCGGTACCGCCTGGGGTCATTTCCGCCGCGTCGCCGACCGCGGTGCAAGCTTCGAGAAGGGCCGCTTCGACAAGTTCCTGGCCTCGATCCGGAGCCCCGGAAAGCGCCCAGCGCTGAATCTTGCGCACATCCTGCTCCCACACGGAACCTGGGATCTGCTGCCGTCCTGCCACCAGGACATCACGCCCAACTACTCGCCGGGCCTCCAGGTGCCCGGCACCGTCTGGGGCCCGAACCGGTGGCTCGTGGCACAGGCCTACCAGCGCCACCTGCTCCAGCTCGCGTGCACGGACCGCCTCCTCGGAGAATTTCTGCGCCGCCTGCGCAAGCTCGGAATCTACGATCGCTCGGTGATCGTCGTAACGGCCGATCAAGGCGTGAGCGTCGAGGCGGGACAAAGTCGCCGGTCGGTCGATCCTGCGCACCCGACGAATCTCGCGGACCTCGCGTTCGTCCCCCTCTTCTTCAAGAAGCCCGGCCAGCAGCACGGCGCAATCGTCGACACGCATGTGCGCACGCTCGACATCGGCCCGACGATCGCCGACGTGCTCGGAATCACGATCCCGTGGCACGTGGACGGGCGATCCTTCTTCCGGCCCGGTCATTCCGCGCAGGTGAACTTCCTCACGGCTCGCGGCTGGGCACGTGCCGACGTGCACGCGCTCGCCCGGCAGCGGGCCCGCACGGTGCGGAGGAAGACCGCGCTTTTCGGCGCCGGCCTCCTCCGGCTCGGCCCGCACCCGGAGCTGCTTGGCCGGCAGGT
>JBGOSR010000003.1:0-32856 GCA_041476065.1 Gaiellaceae bacterium | reverse complement strand
GTATCCCGATGTCCACGGCGTGCCCCCTTGGTTTCCTCGGAAGCTGCGTGCCGACAATGAAATACGGGTGAAAGCGCGTTGAAGGTCGCTTTACGACACGAGCGGCGGAGCCCTCGCTCAGCCGCTCTCCTGTTGCCGCGGCAGGACGCCGCTAGTCCAGCACGCCGATGTTCTTCTTCGCGCACATCTCCTTCAGGATCTTCGGCCACACCGTGACCGACACCTCGCCCAGGTGCGCCTTGCGCAGGATCCACATCAGCGTCCGGCTCTGCCCGATCCCGCCGCCTATCGAGAGCGGCAGCGTGCCCTCGATGATCCCCTTATGGTAGGGCGTCTTGAGCAACGCCAGCTGACCGCTCATCGCCAGCTGCTGGCGCAGGGTCTGCGCGTTGACCCGGATCCCCATCGAGGAGAGCTCGTGGCGGCGCTTGGTGACGCTGTTCCAGACCAGGATGTCGCCATTGAGCCCGTGCATCTGCCGGCCGGCCTTTGACGTCGTCTCGGTCACCCAGTCGTCGTAGTCCGCGGCCCGCATCTCGTGCGGATAGCCGTCCTTGAGCGGCCAGCCGATCCCGTAGATGAAGATGGCCGGATGCTGCTGGAGAATGGCCGTCTCGCGCTGCTTGCGCGGCAGGTCCGGGAACATCTCGAGGATGTCCTCGGCGTGCAGGAACGTGAGCTCCTCGGGGAGGGGCGGATAGGCCTCTGCGAGCACGGGCTGCCGCTCGTGGACGTAGGTCTCGGCTTCCCTCAGGACTCGCCAGATCGAGCGAACCGTCTCGGTCAAGTAGTCGAGCGTCCGCTCGGCCGGAGTGATCGCCTGCTCCCAGTCCCACTGGTCGACGTAAGCGCTGTGATCGTGGTCGAGGAAATAGTCCTTCCGGACGGCGCGCATGTCTGTGAGAAGTCCCTCGCCCGGTCCGAGGCCGAACTGGCGCAGGGCCATCCGCTTCCACTTCGTCGCCGCCTGGACGACCTCTGCCTCGATTGGGTGACGGTCGGCGTCGTTCGCGATATGGAACTGGATCGGCGTCCGCGAGCCGTCGCGGTCGAGGTAGTCGTTGACGCCGCTTGCCGAGTCGACGATCAGCGGCACCTGGACAAGGGTCAGGTTGAGCTCCTCGCAGAGGCGTTCCTCGATCAGCCGCTTCGCGCCGTAGAGGGCGCGCATCGTCTCGAGCGGGTCGACGAGCGGCCGGTAGGCGTCGGGAAGGATCTGCTCGAGCTCGTCGTAGTCGCCGATCCCTGGACCGGCGAGATCCGCTTCCTTTGCCGTCGTAGTCATGGGGCGCCTCCAGGTCGTTGAAGTACCGGCCTAGCCTGTGCCGTGTCCGTTCCCGTCCGCATCCGGGAGTGCGCGCAAAGGGATGCGGCTTTGCCGACCCGGTCAGTGCGGCATTTCGGCAGCGACCGCGTCAGCCTTCGTGCGGTGCACCGTTCCGTCCGGATGTTCCGGCGGCGAGTAGAGCGAGTAGACCTTCAGCTCGCCGTCGCCCGTGTTGACGACGTTGTGCCAGATTCCGGCGGGGACGATCATCGCCCAGTCCGCCTTGACGTCGTGCGTCTCGTCGACGCCGTTCTCGCTCGCCGAGAGCTCCACCCGGGCCGTTCCGTGCTCGATCCGGATGAACTGGTCGTGTTCGGGGTGCAGCTCGCGTCCGATGTCGTCGCCCGGCTCGATCGTCATCACCGTCAGTTGCGTGTGCTCGCCGGTGAAGAGCACGGTACGGAACGTCGTGTTGTCGAGTGTTTCCTGCTCGATGTCGCCTACCCAGCCCAGCATCTTGCGCTCCTCTCTGCGGGAAATCCGCATCAACAGTGGGCATCAATCCGGAAGCCGCCGCAGTCGGCGTGACGAACCATTGTCGCAGGAGTGAACAACAAGGATGCACCCGACCGTGTCATCTCCCTTGCAGGGCTGGAGGAGCTCGTCGGCGCGCTCCGACGTCGCGGCTACCGGGTCGTCGGCCCGAAGCTCCGTGACGGCGCGATCGTCTACGACGAGCTCGACTCGGCCGTCGAGCTCCCGGTGGGCTGGACGGACGTGCAGGAGCCAGGCTCCTACCGGATCGTCCGCCGCGACGACGAAGCGCGCTTCGGCTTCGCCGCCGGGCCCCACTCGTGGAAGCAGTACCTCCTGCCGCCGCGGGTGCGGCTCTGGCGCGCCCAGCAGAACGGCGCCAGTGTGACGATCGAAGAGGAAGCGCCGCACGACGAGCGCTACGCGTTCCTCGGCGTCCGCGGCTGCGACCTCGGCGCGATCGCGATCCAGGACCGCGTCCTCATGGGCGGCCGCTACGTTGACCACGACTACGCCGCCCGCCGTGAGGGGATTTTCGTGGTGGCCGTCGACTGCGGCGATCCGGCCGCGACCTGCTTCTGCGTCTCGATGGGAACCGGCCCAGCGGCGGAGAGCGGATACGACATTGCGCTCACGGAGCTGATCGGCGGCGAGCATCGTTTCCTCGTGCGAGTGGGGAGCGAGCGCGGCGCCGAGATCCTCGACGACGTCTCTCATCGCCCCGCGGACGATGCCGACCGCGAAGAGGCCGTCGCCGTCACTGAGCGGGCGACCGCCGGCATGGGGCGCTCGCTCGACACCGACGGTCTCCACGACAGCCTGCTCCAGAACCTCGAACATCCGCGTTGGGACGAGGTTGCGCAGCGGTGCCTCGCCTGCGGCAACTGCACGCAGGTCTGCCCGACCTGTTTCTGCACGGGCGTCGAGGACGCCGCCGACCTGAGCGGAGAGAACGTGGAGCGGACGCGGGTCTGGGACACCTGCTTCTCCGTCGACCATTCGTACATCCACGGCGGCAGCGTCCGGCCCGGCACGCGCTCGCGCTACCGGCAGTGGCTGACGCACAAGCTCGCCACCTGGGAGGACCAGTTCGGAACGAGCGGCTGTGTCGGCTGCGGCCGCTGCATCGCCTGGTGCCCCGTCGGGATCGACCTCACCGAGGAAGCGGCCGCCCTGAGCGGCGCAGAAGGAGGTAGCAATGAGAACACTTGACGCAGTCGTGCTCGAAGCGCCGATCTTCGCCGACCTGGACGCGCAATACGCAGAGCAGCTGGCGGGCTGCTCTCGCACGGTCGGCTTCGAGGCCGGCGAGACGCTCTTCCGCGAAGGAGACCCGGCGGACGTCTTCTACGTCCTCCGCCGCGGGCGGGTCGCCCTCGAGCTCTTTGTGCCCGGGCGCGGGCCGATCACGATCGAGACGGCGGACGAGGGCGAGGTCGTGGGCTGGTCGTGGCTCTTCCCGCCCCACACGTGGCACTTCGATGCGCGCGCGGTCACGCCCATCCGCGCGGTCGCCGTCAACGGCGTCTGCATTCGCGAGAAGTGCGACGGGGATCCCGCGCTCGGCTACGAGCTCATGCGCCGGTTCTCGTCGGTTCTCCTCGATCGGCTGAACGCAACCCAGGTTCGGCTTGCCGATCTCTACGGAGGAAGCCATGGCCGCTGAGGCTGGACCTTCCATCTCCCGCTCCGCGCTGCCTGAGCCATACGTCGTCCGGCGACGGTCACGTGAGACGGCCGACACATGGACGCTCGAGATCGCTCCCCATGACGGGCCGCCGATCGACCCGAAGCCCGGCCAGTTCGCGATGCTTTCTGCATTCGGCGTCGGCGAGGTGCCGATCTCGCTCAGCGGGCGCGGCCGAGGCGGCTCGCTCGTGCATACGATCCGAGACGTCGGCGAGGTCACCGCTGAGCTCTGCCGAACCGGTCGCGGCGACATGGTCGGAGTGCGGGGACCGTTCGGGACGGAGTGGCCGCTGGACGCGGCCCTCGGCGCGGACGTGCTCGTCGTCGCCGGCGGTCTCGGGCTCGCGCCGCTGAGGCCGGCTGTCGAGGCGCTGCTCGAGCGGCGAGACTCGTACGGCCGTCTCATCCTGCTCTACGGAGCGCGGACGCCGGACGACCTCCTCTTCCGGGAGGAGCTCGACGGCTGGCGAGAGGCGGGATTCGACGTTCAGCTGACGGTCGACGCCGGGACCCCTTCCTGGCCGGACCGGGTCGGAGTCGTCGGGAAGCTCGTCGAGAGCGCGGAGTTCGATCCCGTCTCGGCGGTTGCGCTCGTGTGCGGGCCCGAGGTGATGATCCGATTCACGGTCGCGGCGCTCGTCGAGAACGGCATCTCGGACGACCGGCTGTACGTGTCGCTCGAGCGGAACATGAAGTGCGGCATCGGCCATTGCGGTCACTGCCAGCTCGGCCCCGTGCTTGTCTGCCGTGACGGTCCCGTCTTCTCCTGGGACCAGATCGGCCGCTGGCTGGCGGTCCGGGAGCTCTGACGCATGGCAGCGAAGCCCACACTCGCCGTCTGGAAGTTCAGCTCCTGCGACGGCTGCCAGCTGAGCCTCCTCGACCTCGAAGACGAGTTGCTGGCGATCGCCGGCAGGGTGGAGATCGCGCACTTCCTCGAGGCCTCGAGCGCGATGGTCGCCGGCCCGTACGACGTCTCGCTGGTCGAGGGCTCCGTGACGACTGACGAAGAGGCCGAGCGGATCAAGGAGATCCGACGGTCCTCGGGCCTGCTCGTCACGATCGGAGCCTGCGCGACGGCAGGCGGGATCCAGGCGCTGCGGAACTTCGCCGACATCGACGAGTTCGTCGCCGCGGTCTACGCAAGCCCCGAGCACATCTCGACGCTGGCCACCTCGACCCCGATCTCGGATCACGTTGACGTCGACTTCGAGCTGCACGGCTGCCCGATCAACAAGCGGCAGCTGCTCGAGCTGGTTTCGGCCGTGCTCCAGCGCCGGCGGCCGAACCTGCCCTCGCATTCAGTCTGTGTCGAGTGCAAGAGCCGTGGGATCCCCTGCGTGATGGTCTCCCGCGGCGTGCCGTGCCTGGGCCCGGTGACCCACGCCGGCTGCGGTGCGATCTGCCCCGCCTACGCCCGTGGCTGCTATGGCTGCTTCGGCCCCGCCGAGACGCCGAATCTCGCATCGCTCCGCGCGTGGTGGCGCGACGAGCTCGGAGTCGAGGAGCAATCGCTGCGCCGAGCGCTGGCGACCTTTAACGTGGAAGCGTTCCGGAGGGAGGGTGAGCACGCCGACGCGTCGCACGATCAAGACTGACTACCTCGCCAGAGTCGAGGGCGAGGGCGCAATGTCCGTTCGCCTCGTGGACGGCAAGGTCGAAGAGGTCGAGTTGCGGATCTTCGAGCCGCCGCGTTTCTTCGAGGCGCTCCTTCGCGGCCGCTCGTTCCTCGAAGCCCCCGACATCACCGCCCGCATCTGCGGGATCTGCCCCGTCGCGTACCAGATGAGCTCCGTCCAGGCGATGGAGGACGCCTGCGGCGTCGAGGTCAGCGAGCCGATTCGGGCGCTGAGGCGGCTCCTCTACTGCGGGGAGTGGATCGAGAGCCACGCGCTCCACGTCTACATGCTCCATGCCCCGGACTTCCTCGGCTACGACGGCGCAGTCGAGATGGCCCGCGAGCACCCGGACGTCGTCCAACGGGGGCTCGCGCTGAAGAAGACGGGCAACGAGGTGATGGCCCTGGTCGGCGGGCGCGAGGTTCATCCGGTGAACGTCAGGGTCGGCGGCTTCTACCGCGCGCCGTCGCGGCAGGAGCTGCGCGGGCTCGTCGAGCCGCTCGAGCGAGCGCGCGAGGCTGCCCTGGAGACGGTGCGCTGGACCGCCGGCTTCGACTTCCCCGAGCGCGCCGTCGACTGCGAGCTCGTCGCCCTCGACGAGCCGGGCACGTACGCCATCGACCAGGGCCGCATCAAGTCCGACCGGGGTCTCGAGATCGCGCCAAGCGAGTACGACGACCACTTCTTCGAGGAGCACGTCGCGCGTTCGAACGCACTGCACTCGCGGCGCCTCGGCGGCGGGGCGTACCTGTGCGGTCCGCTCGCCCGCTTCGCGCTCGGCGCCGACCGGCTCTCGCCGCTCGCACTCGAGGCGGCGCGCGAGGCCGGGCTCGAGTCTCCTTGCCGCGACGCCTTCCGCAGCATCGTCGTGCGCAGCGTCGAGCTCGTCTATGCCTGCGACGAGGCGCTGAGGCTGATCGCCGCGTACGAGGAGCCGGACGCGCCGGCCGTGGCCGTGGAGCCGCGCGCGGGTGTGGGCTACGGTGCGACCGAAGCGCCGCGCGGCCTGCTCTATCACCGGTACGAGCTCGACGCCGACGGGACGATCCTCGACGCCAAGATCGTCCCGCCGACCTCCCAGAACCAGCTCGCGATCGAGGAGGACCTGCGCCACGTCGTCGACCGTTACCAGGAGCTCCCCGACGACGAGCTGCGGCACGTCTGTGAGCAGGCAATCCGCAACTTCGATCCGTGCATCTCGTGCGCGACCCACTTCCTCGACCTGGAGATCGAGCGGGCGTGACGAGCGTCGTCGTCATCGGCGTCGGGAACGCCTACCGCGGTGACGACGCGGCCGGCCGCGAGGTGGCGCGGCTTGTGCAAGAGCGCGTCCCGGAGGGCCTGGAGGTCGTCGTCTGCGAGCTCGAGCCGACGCGGCTGATCGACGCCTGGGACGGAGCCGAGGCCGCGTTCGTGATCGACGCGGTCTCGTCCGGAGCCGAGCCAGGGACCGTGCATCGCTTCGACGCCACGAATGAGCCTCTGGCGAGCCGCGAGTTCCGCTCCTCGACCCACGCGCTCGGCATCGGCGAGACCGTCGAGCTCGCGCGCGCGCTCGGCCGGCTGCCGGCGCGATTGATCGTCTTCGGAGTCGAGGGCGAGAGCTTCGGCTCGGGGACCGAGCTGAGCGGCCCGGCGCGGACTGGAGTCGAGCGTGCCGTCGAGCTCGTGCTGGAGGAGGCAGGGTGCACGACCAGGCCCTGATGCGCGACCTCATGGGCCGCATCGTCGAGCTGGCCGAGGCCGAAGGCGCGACGGGAGTCACGCGCATTACGGTTCGGCTGGGCGCCCTTTCGCACTTCACGCCCGAGCACTTCCGGCAGCACTTCGAGGATGCCGCTCGCGGCACGGTCGCCGAGGGAGCTGCCGTCGAGGCCACGCTCGACGATGCGACGACGGGCTCGAATGCGCAGGGTGTCGTCCTGGAGAGCGTCGAGCTCGAGCTCGACTCCGAGCGGGAGGGTGCGGCCTGATGTGCCTCGGGTCGATCGACGTTCTCGCTGAGGCCTGGGATGCCGACGGTGCCAGGTGCGGCAGGCTCGGATGCGGCAAGGTCGTCTCGCTCGCCTTCGTTCCCGAGGCACGCGAGGGAGACCACGTTCTCGTCCACCTCGGGATACCCGTCGAGGTTCTCGATCCCGCAGCGGCGGAGGACGCCCTCACGCTGCGGGCAACCGGAGAAGGAGGTTCGGCATGAGCTCGACCCGCGCCACCGGCATTGCGCTGGCATTCGCAACGGCCCTGATCAGCGGCCTCGCCATCTTCGTCAACGGCCACACGGTCAAGCGCTTCGGCGACGCGACGGTCTATACGACTGCGAAGAACGCGGTGGCAGGCGTGCTCCTGCTCGCCCTCGCGCTGCCCTTGCTCACGAGGAGCGCGAGCCGCAGGGCCCTGCCGCGCACGAAGCCGCAGTGGGCCTCGCTCCTCGCGATCACGGTCGTCGGCGGCAGCGTTCCTTTCGTCCTCTTCTTCGAAGGTCTCGCCCGCGCGGAGGCGACACAAGCCGCATTCATCCAGAAGACCCTCGTCGTCTGGGTCGCGCTCCTGGCCGTGCCCCTCTTGCAAGAGCGTCTCGGCGCGGCGCACTTCGCGGCGATTGGCCTCCTCCTCGCGGGCCAGATCTGGCTTGCCGGCAGCGCGGGGAACGTCGTCTTCGGCACCGGCGAGGCTCTGATCCTCGCTGCGACGCTTCTCTGGGCCGCGGAGGTTGTGATCGCCAAGCGGTTGCTCGCCTCGGTCGACTCTCGGACGGTAGGCGCAGCCCGCATGGCGGTCGGAACGGTCGTCCTCGTGGGCTGGGTGGCGGTCTCCGGACGCGCGCACGACCTGTTTTCTCTTTCCGCGGGTCAATGGAGCTGGGCGCTGCTGACGGGTCTTCTCCTCACGGGCTATGTCGCAACGTGGTTTGCCGCGCTCGCCAGGGCTCAGGCCGTCGACGTGACGGCGGTGCTCGTCTTCGGGGCTGTCGTGACCGCAGTTCTCTCCCGCGCTGCGGATGGGGTCCCGTTCGATCTCGTCGGCGTGATTCTCGTGACGGCCGGCGCCGCGCTTGCCACGATCGCGGGTCGAAGGCGCGCCTCGCCGGCTGCCGCATGACTGCCGGACCGCTCGTCTTCGCGCGGTACGCGTATGCGCCGAACGCCCTTGGCTACTGCGGAGCCGACGAGCCGCGGACGCTGCTCGAGTACGGCGACGCTCAGGCCTCCGATGCGGGCCTGGCCGAGCTCGCCCGCTCGTTCGACGGCGCCTGGCCGTACCTGACGTTGATCGCGTCGGCGAATCGCATCGAGGATCCCCTCGACCCCCGAGTCGTCGACGCCTACTGGGTCGGCAACGGCCTGCTCGACCGGGTTTCGCCGGAGTCGCTCGCGCGCCATGTCGAGGACCGGTTCCGGGGGCGGGTCGGGCGCGGCTGGCACGAGATCGTCGACGCGGTCGCCGCGGGAGCCGTTCCCCATCACTCCTTCCACGTGTTCGCTGTCTACCCGTGGCTGGGGCTCATGCGCACGGGCGTCGTCGACGAGCCGCTCCGGGTACTCGACCAGTGCCGGACGACCCCGGCCCTCGTGCAGTCTGTGGAAGGCGATGCCGCTCAGGTGCTCGCGCCGCTCCTCGTCTGGAACGGGCGGCAGCTCGTGCTCGGCCCGTGGGCGGAGCGAGAGGTTCGCTGGCGCGCGGAGGGGCTGGCCTTCGCCGAGACGCTGCGGCCGGGAGAGTGGGTCTCGCTGCACTGGGACTTCGTCTGCGAGCGACTGACCCGGGCTCGGGCGAACCGGCTCTGGGTTGTGACCGGTCGGGCGCTCGAGGCGGTCAACAGGCGCGCCGCGGGCGGCCTCCCCGCCCACGCGGGGTAGGCCGCTCCGCGATTCTCGCTTCAGCGAAGCGCCATGCGCTCGAAGCGCTTGCCTTCGTCAACTACGGGGCGGGCGTGCAGCTCCGAGTGCACGACGACGACGCCCGGGACTCGCTGGATCGCCTCCGGCAGGAGCTCGACCAGGAGCTCCGAATCGACGGTGCCGAGCAGCGTGACCTCGCCGTCACGCACCTCGATCTCGATCTCGCCGTCGGGCACCCAGAACGTCCGGAGGACGACGTCCTCACGGATGTCGTGCTCGATCTCCGTGTCCGAGCGCGAGAAGGCCTGCACGAGGTCGGCCCGGGTGACGATTCCAACCAGCTTGCCGTCCTCCAGCACGGGCAGCCGCTCGACGTCGCGATCGAGCAGCAGCGCAGCGGCGTCGGCCGCGGAGCGCCAGGACTCGATCGTGATCGCGGGAGAGCTCATCGCCTCGCCGGCGGTGCGCGCGGTCAGCCGATCCAGATCGGCCTGCTTCACCGGGCGTCTGAGCCATTTGGCGAGTCGGCCCCGTTTGCGGGCCGGGCCGCGTTCTTTGGCGAGGATGTCCGCCTCCGAGACGATTCCGAGCAACCTCCCGTCCTCGACGACGGGGAGGCCCGAGATGCCATGCTCGGCGAGTAGCTGGGCGACCTCCTTCAGCGGAGTGGCCGGGCCGACCGTGAGGACGTTGGTCGTCATCAGCTGAGCCACGTGGTAAGCGCCGTTCAGGCTGCTGGGCCGTACGCCGGCGAGGACCGCGGCGACGTCGAGCGTCGAGATGACCCCGACGGGCCGGTCAGAAGCCGGGTCGACCACGATCAGGTGCGAGACGCCGTGCTCAGCCATCAGGATCGCTGCTTGGTGCACGGAGTCCGAGGGCTCGACGGTGACCACGTCGGTTGCCGCGCTGCCGCCGGCCGTCCGGTCGTCGATGCGCTCGGAGGCCGCGATCCGAGCGAGGTCGAGATCGGAGATGAGTCCCCACAGACGACCAGAGGCTTGGTGCTCGTCCCGGCTTTCGCCGAGCGCGACCACGCAATGCACGCGGTACTGAACCATCATCCGCGCGACTGTCGCGAGCGGGGCCGTGAGGGGAACCGTGAGAACCCCGCGGTGCATCGCTTCCGCCACGGAGATCCGGTGGAGGAGCGGAACCGCCAGGGAGTAGCCCGGGGATCGTTGTGAGATCTTCATGATGATCCTCCCTTTCGGTCACATGCTCCGTCCTGGGACGCTCTGCATCATCGGCGGCACCCCGGATTGGAGTGTGGAGAACTACCGAGGCTCCAGGGGCTCGTACCCGGCACCGTTTAAGCTATGGCCGTTCGCTCAAAGGCCGAGCGCCCACCCCAGGACGAGATGCTCGAAATCTCCCACATCGCCGAGGGGCTTGGCCTCGATCCAGACGAGTTCGAACTGTACGGACGCCACAAGGCGAAGATCGATCTCTCCGTGCTCGCGCGCCTGGCCTCGCGTCCCGACGGCAAGCTGATCGCCGTCACCGCCGTCACGCCGACAAAGGCCGGTGAGGGCAAGACGACCACGGCGGTGTCGCTGACGGAGGGATTCGGCGCCATCGGCGAGCGGTCGCTCGTCTGCCTGCGCGAGCCGTCGGTGGGGCCCGTGCTCGGCGCCAAGGGCGGCGGGACCGGAGGAGGACTGGCCCAGGTCGTCCCCGGTGAGGACATCAACCTGCACTTCACGGGCGACCTCCACGCGATCGCCGCTGCGAACAATCTTCTCGCCTCGGCCGTCGACGCGCACCTCATACACGGCAACGAGCTCGGCATCGACCCCGCGAAGATCTCCTGGCGCCGCTGCTTCGACATCGAGGACCGCGTCCTGCGCCGCATTTCGGTCGGGATCGGCGAGGGCGGGCTGTTCCCGCGCGAGAGCGGCTTCGACATCACCGCTGCCTCGGAGGTGATGGCGTTGCTCGCGATGGCCCGCGACCGCGACGACGTCCGACATCGCCTGGGCGCGATCACGGTTGCGACCACATTCGACGGCGAGCCCGTGACCGCCGAGCAGCTCGACGTCGCGGGCGCGATGGCCGTTCTCCTCAAGGATGCGCTGAAGCCGAATCTCGTGCAGACGCTCGAAGGCCAGCCGGCCCTCGTCCACGCCGGGCCGTTCGCCAACATCGCGCACGGCAACAGCTCGCTCGTCGGCGACTTCGTCGGGTTGAAGCTCGCCGACTACGTGGTCACGGAAGGCGGCTTCGGCAGCGATCTCGGCTTCGAGAAGTTCGTCCACATCGTGTGCCGCGCCGGCGGTCTCTCGCCTGCCGCGGTTGTTCTCGTCGCGACGACTCGGGCTCTGAAGCGCCACGGCGGCGATCCCGAAGGAGGGCTTCCGGCACTCGAGCGCGGAGCGGAGAACCTCGCCGCGCACCTACGGGTGGTGAAGGAGCTCGGCTTCGACGCTGTCGTCGCGGTGAACCGCTTCCCGGACGACTCGAAGGTGGAGCTCGAAGCCATCTCGGCGCTCGCGCTCGAGCGTGGCGCCTTCGCAACGGCCGTCAACGACGGCTACGAGCGAGGCGGTGCCGGCGCGTCGGCGCTTGCCGAAGTGGTCGTGGAAGCGGCCGCGAGAGAGGCCTCTGCGCGTTTCCTGTACGAGCTCGAGGACTCGATCGAGACGAAGCTCGATGCGATAGCGACACGCATCTACGGAGGCAAGGGGATCGAGTTGTCGCCCGCGGCCCGCGAGACGCTCGAGCGTATGCCGGAGCCATTGCATCGCCTGCCCGTCTGCGTGGCAAAGACCCATTTGTCGCTTTCGCACGACCCTGAGCTTGCCGGGGCGCCGCGGGACTTCGTGCTTCCGGTGCGGGAGCTACGGCCGTACACCGGAGCGGGCTGGATCGTGGCGGTCTGCGGCGAGACGCAGACGATGCCGGGCCTGCCGGCGAACTCAGCGGCCGAGAGCATGGATCTCGACGCCGACGGCCGGATCGTCGGGCTGGCCTGAGCTCAGGCCGAGCGCAAGAGGGCGGCCCACCCGGTGGCTGGGAGCAGCGTCAGCACGACGCCACTCGCCGCGTACCACTGGCAGCGCCCGGTTCGTGCTACGCGACGACTTCGAGCGTGCTGGAGACCGGTCGGACGACAATTTCGACGTGAACTGGGATCTCGAGCGCCATGGAGACGAGACACGCGCGCTCAGCCCACTTCGCCGCGCGCTCGACCGCCTCGATCGCGTGCGCGTCGGTCCGGATCGCGACAGTCAGCTCGATGGCGACGAATCCAAAACGCCCGTCGTCCCGAGCCGTGAGGTGTCCGGTGCCGCTCACGTGCACGTCGTGGATAGGCAGATCGCGCCGCTCCGCGCCCGCGGCCAGCGTGACCGTGTAGCACGAGGCGACCGAGGCGACGAGCAGGTCCTCGGGGCTCCAGATGCCCGGCACTCCGCCCTTGAACTCCGGCGGCGTCGCGACCTTGAGGTCCGGCTTGTCGGGTGAGGACACGGTCGTGATCCGCTCCCCCTCCCAGACGACGCCCACCTTGTAGCGGAAGTCTTTGGTAATGCCCATCACGTTCCTCCAGTCGGTTAGGTCGTCGTCCCGACTGTGCTTTGCCTGGGAAACGAATGCATCGGTGGCGAGGCGTACATCGCTGCGGGTTTCCCACATCTCGCCGACCCGAAGCGAAGATTTGTCAGTTGCGGATGCGTCGCGCGATCGGCCGCTCCTACGATTCATGGGGGAACTACGGAGCGCGGATCAGGCCTCTCGGAGCCGGCGGTCGGCGCGCGAACCTTCGACGGCCACAGTCTCGACGCTGCTCGCTTCCGGGCCTACAAATGCCAAGTCCTGCGAACCCGAGGGCCCACAGGACTTGACTCACCCACCTTTGCACATGCTCTCGACCGCGTCAAGGGAGAAAAGGTGCGGGTTACCCGCAGGCCGTGTTCGGGCAGTACCCGGATGCGGCGCGCTGTATTTCCGTCGAGTCTGTGCGCGTGCAGGCAAGCTACGCGGTGACCTGGCAAGAAGGGACCGGGCCGATTCACCCCGGCAAGCTCGAGTTGCGCCCAGGCGGGCTCGTCCTCGAAGGGTCGGACGGCTCTGGAGAGCTCAGACGTGACATCAGCTATGAACAGGTGGCCGGCGTACGAGTGGCGCGCATCCCCGCCGACCGTCTCTGCGGCCGGCCGACGCTGGTCGTCGACAGTCGCAGCAACGGGTCGCTCAGGATCGCCGGAGTGTCGCAACCGGGCATCATCTCGGAGTTGGCCGAGCACCTCACGGCCATGCCCCTCGGAGAAAGGCCTAGTGTGAAGCGCCTCGTCCTCGTCCTTCCCCTCAAGCAAGGCGCTCGCGAGCGCGCCCACGCGCTCCTCGAGAAGGGGCCTCCGTTCGATCTCGAGGCGAGCGGTCTCGAGCGGCACCACGTCCTGCTGACCGACGAATCCGCCGTGTTCGTCTTCGAGGCCGAGACATCCGACGCGGTCGAGCGACTCGCGTCCGACGAGACCCTCTGGTCTGCGGTTGCGGGCTGGACCGACCTCATCGCCGGTCCGCCGCTTCTGGCGGAGGACGTGTATTCCTGGATCAGGCCGGTCGAAACCGAGGACGTCTCCTTTGGCCCAACGCCCGGTCCCGGAGACAGCGAGGGAGGGGACGTCTTCGCTCCGTAGGGTTGTGGGACTCCCGGTCGCCGACGACCTCTCGGGCTAGCTGCGACGACGAACGAAGAAGCGCCGCAGCTCGTCTGCGCCCCAGATCACGAACGGAAACGGGAGTAGGACAAGCAGTTCTTCCGGCCCCAGCGGCGCCGTGCCGAACGCGCTCTGCAGCGGCGGGGCGTAGATGAGAGCGGCTGCGAAGGCGAGCTCGAACGCGAAGCCCCACAGCAGGAGCGGGTTCGTGAACAGGCCGACCGCACGCAGCGATGCCCGTTGCGTTCTGGCGGCCAGCGCGGTTCCGATCTGGCAGACGACGATTCCAGCGAAGGTGACGGTCGTCGCCTTCAGGTAGGCCTCGTGCAGAGGCGACCCGGACGAAACGCTGTCACCGGGGCTCCAGCCGGCCCGGAGGAGCACATAGACGAAACCGCCCATGGCCAGCGCCGCCGAGATAGCTCCCAGGAAGAGCCAGGCGCGGACGAGCATCGCCCGCTGGATCACGCCCTCCGAGCGCGGGCGAGGCCCGTGCTCCATCGCACCGGGCTCGAGGGGCTCACGGCCGAGCGCGAGCGCGGGCAGAGTCTCGGTGCCGAGGTCGATCGCGAGGATCTGGGCGACTGTCAGCGGGAGCGGGATGAGCGCGCCCGAGAGAGCGAAGGCGAGGAACGGCACGACCTCTGGGGTTGCGTGCACGAAGATGTAGAAGATGAACTTGCGGACGTTGTCGTAGACGCGCCGCCCCTCCTCGACCGCCCGCACGATCGTCGCGAAGTTGTCGTCGGTCAGCACCATCGTCGACGCTTCGCGGGCGACGTCCGTTCCCGAGAGGCCCATCGCGACTCCGATGTCCGCCCGGCGGAGGGCTGGAGCGTCGTTGACCCCGTCTCCCGTCATCGCCACGACCTCACCCTGGTCGCGGAGGGCATCCGCAATGCGAAGCTTCGCCTCGGGAGAGCTGCGCGCAAAGATCAGCTCCTCGCCCTCGGACAGGAGCCGGTCGAGGTCCTTCTCGCTCATCGTCGCCAGCTCTTCGCCGGTGATGATCCTCGGCCGATCGCGTCCGATCCCGACGCGGCGGGCGACCTCGGCCGCGGTCAGCCCGTAATCGCCGGTCACGACGATGATGCGAATGCCCGCCGCCTGACAGCGGGCGACGGCCTCGGCGACCTCGGGGCGCGGGGGGTCGAACATCGCGAAGAGGCCTACGAAGCTCAGGTCGTGCTCGGCGTCCTCGCGTCGAGTGGGGACCTCGGCGCCAACCGGGAGCGCTTTACGGGCCACGCCGATCACGCGGAGGCCCTGTCCAGCATAGGCATCGATTGCGTGTCGGATCCTCGACTCACGGACGGGATCGAGGTCGACATCCGCTTCCCCTTCGCCAACCCGCGAGCTCCGGGCCAGGACTGCCTCCGGGGCGCCCTTGACGTGCACCCAGAGGTCAGGCCCTGTCTCGTCGATCGTCGACATCAACCTCAGTGCAGGATCGAAGTGGAAGACCCGCCGTCGCCGGCGCTCTCGCTCCGAGACGCTGACATCCTCGCCGAGCTCGGCGGCGGCAACGAGCAGTGCGATCTCCGTCGGATCCCCGATGCCGCCGTTGTGCGAGGGCTCGAGCTCGGCGCGGTTGCACGTCGCTGCGATGTGCGCGAGCGGCCCGAGAGACGGATCGGTTTCGGCCGCAGCCCGGAATACTCCGTTCTGAGCCGCAAGGCTGCCGGTCGCCGCAGTCCAGACTCCGATCACGCGCATCCGGTTCTCGGTCAACGTGCCGGTCTTGTCGGTGCAGATCACGGTCGTCGAGCCGAGCGTCTCCACTGCGCTGAGGCGCTTCACGAGCGCGCCACGGCGCGCGAGGCTGCGGACACCGACTGCGAGGGCGAGCGTAATCGTGGGCAACAGCCCCTCCGGGACGTTGGCCACGAGCAGGCCGACTGCGAAGACGATGGCGTCCTGCACGGGAAGACCGGCGCCGAGCGTCCCGAGGGGGATGAACGCCAGCCCGACGACGAGAGCTACGGCTGCGATCAGCCAGGCAACGCGCCGCACTTGGAGCTCGAGCGGGCTCTCTTCGCGCTCCACGCGCTCGGAGAGGGCTGCAATACGGCCGAGCTCGGTGGACATTCCCGTTGCGAACACGACCGCCCGCGCTTCGCCGGCCGTGCAGCTCGTCCCGCTGAAGACGATGTCACGCGCCTCGAGCGTGCTCCCTACGGGCTCTGCCGACTCGGCCGTCCTGTAGACCGGTGCGGACTCGCCGGTCATGGTCGACATATCCACCTCGAGCGCGCCCGCGAGCAGCCGCGCGTCGGCAGAGACCTGGTCGCCTTCTTCCAACAGCAGGACGTCACCCGGCACGAGGTCGCGCGCGGCGACCGCTGCGCGGTGGCCGTCGCGGAGCACGAAGGATTGAGCGGGGAGGTACTGCTCGAGCGCCTCTACTGCGCGCTCGGCCTGCTGCTCCTGGAAGAACGCGAAGAGCGCGTTGAGGACGATGACGCCGACGATCGCCGCCGCCAGTACCGAGGTGCCGGCGACCACGGCGAGCGCTGCTGCAGACCAGAGCAGCAGAGCAAGGGGATGAACGAATTGCCGCAGGAGCTCACGCGGCCAGCGGACGCCGCCGCGACGGGAAAGCTCGTTTGGCCCGTGCGCGACGAGACGTCGTGCCGCCTCGCGCGCCGACAGCCCGTCCGGGCCGGTACGCAGGTCACGCAGCAGACGGTCGACGCGCTCGCTTGGATCCATGTTGCGTGCGACCGCGGTCGCGCTGGGGGCGGCCATGCCATCACCTCGGGTTGTGCTCTTCGATCAGTGTCCGGCTCGGGCGCTCGAGGGACATCCGGGCGCACGCGGAGGAATGTGCGGCCTTTCCGCACGGGCTGTCTCGGATAGGCTCGTCTGGTGGAGCCAATCGAGGTCGAGGCGGTTCGAAAGCGTCTCGCGGCCGGGACCGGCGGCTACGAGATCGTGCACAGCTCGCCGGGGCTCGAGGTCGGCGTCTATGTCCTCGTCGCTCCCGAGCCCGACCACCAAGAGGCGCATGAGGACGACGAGCTGTACGTCGTGCTCGCGGGGCGCGGGGTGCTCACGATCGGAGGCGAGTCGATGTCGATCGCGGAGGGAGACGCCGCATTCGTCCCTGCGAGAGCCGATCACCGTTTCACCGGCTACGAGGACCTGAGCGTGCTCGTCGTCTTCGCGCGACCGAGCCCTTCGGCGGCTTCAGAACCCGCCGCCTTTCCCACTTAAGCGCGGACGACGAGCACCGAGCAGAACGCGCGGTTCGCGACGCGCTCGCTCACGCTGCCGAGGGAGGCAAGCCCGTGGAGACCTCGGCTCCCCAGCACCAGCAAGTCGGCCGCGGCCGACATCTCGACGAGTGCGTCGACAGGACTCTGCTCGCTCCAGCGAAGGCCCTCGACATCCCGCAGGCCCTCCCACTGCACTGGCTTCCCTCCACTTGCGGAGACTGCCTGGACGGGAACCTTTAGGCGCGAGCCGAGCTCACGCGCAACTTCGAGCGCACGGCGAGACTCGGTCGAGCCGTCCATTCCGGTGAGAATCGAGGCCGGGAACTCGAGCGGGCAACGCGGCCTGCGGGCGACGAGCACCGAGACTGGCGACCGGCGCAGCAGAGAGACGGCCGTGCTGCCGAGGACGATTCCCGCGATCCGGCTCTGGCTGTGGCTGCCGACGACGATCGCCGTCGCGCCTATTCGCTCCGTCTCCCAGATGAGGGACTCGACAACCTCTCCCTCGACGAGTTGGGACGTTGCATCGATCGTGTGCTCGAGTGCGCTGTCGAGCGCATACCGCGCTCCGGTGCTCGGGCGAACGAGCAGTCGGGGCGGAGCCGGCCGGCTCGCGTATGCGGCAGCGCTCGACTCCTCCACCGCCACTAGGTGGAGCGTGCCGCCCGGAGGCCGAAGCAATTCGGCCTGGCGCAGTGCCTCCAGACCCTCCGGCGATTGGTCGATCCCGCAGACGACGCTGGAAAACACGTCCGTCATACCTCGATGATCGCGGAGGAACAGCGACGACCGCATCAGGGGAGCCCCGATTCGACGTCGCGGGAAACCCGCAGTGCCTACCAGGTCTTCAGCAGGGACGGCTGTTCGGGACGGCGCACGCGAATTCGGGCATCGACCGCGACGCAACCGTCAGGGCCGGCCAGGATCGGGTTCAAGTCGAGCTCGGCGACCTCGTGCAGCTCCTCGCCAAGCCGCGACAGGCGCTGGAGTAGGTCTCCGAGAGCGGCCGTGTCGGACGGCGGCGCTCCGCGGTATCCCGCTACGAGGCGCCCGGCCTTGCCTGTGCTGACGAGCTCCTCGACGTCGACATCGGTCAGGGGCGCGATCCTGAAGCTGGCCTCTCCGATCAGCTCGGCCAGGACCCCGCCCGGGCCGAAGGCGACGAGCGGCCCGAAGGTCGGATCCTGGACGACGCCCGCGAGTAACTCCGTTCGGCCCTCGAGCATGGGCTGAACCAGGACCGGCAGGCCGATGCGTGCGGCCGCCTCGCGAACGGCCGCCTCGTCGACAAGTCTCAGCGCGACGCCGCCCGTCTCCGTCTTGTGGGCGCCCGCCTTCGCAGTCTTCAGCACGGCCGGGAAGCCGAGCTCGCCGGCGACGGCGACCGCGTCGTCCTCGGTCTCGGCCAGCCGCTCTGGAACCAGGGGGATCCCGAATGCCTCGAGCACTGCCCGAGTCTCGGCCGCAGGCAGCCAGGCCTCGTCCTGACCCTCGAGGGCGGAGCTCACGATCTCGCGGGCCTTGCCGCAGTCGATGCCGTCGACGGAGACCAGCGTCCCGGCCGGCCTGCGAAGCCATTCCGCGCGCTCCGCCGCCAATCCAAGCGCTCGAGCGGCCGATTCCGGATACGGGAAGAACGCAGCGGGCGCCTCTCCCTCGAGTAGCGCAGCCGGAGCTCCGTCGGCGCTGAGCAGTGCGGCCAACACCGGTTTGTCGGGCGGATTCTTCTGGAGGACCCGGCTGATGGCCGCTGCGACCTCCTCCGCGCCTGCCATTGCGGGCGGTACGAAGAGCACGATGACCGCGTCCACGTGGGGGTCGGCGAGAAGCGGCGGCAGTGCCGCCTCGAATGTCGGGCCCGTCGCGGAGCCGAGCATGTCGACCGGGTTCGCGAGGCTCGCCTCGGCAGGCAGAACCGCCTCGAGCGCGGCCCGTGTTTCTTCGCTCAGCTCTGACAGCTCGAGCCCGGCGGCCTCGCACGCGTCGGCGGCGAGAATGCCGAGGCCGCCCGCGTTTGTGAGCAGGGCGACGCGGCGCCCGCGCGGGAGGGGCTGGGAAGAGAGGAGAGCGGCCGCGTCGACGAGCTCCTCGAGCGTGTCCGCACGCAGGATGCCGGCCTGATGGAAGAGAGCCTCGACCGCGGCCTCCGAGCCGGCGAGGGCTGCGGTGTGCGACCCGGCCGCGCGCGCTCCGGCGCCCGACGTCCCGCTTTTCATGGCCAGGATCGGCTTCTGACGCGCAACCCGCCCCGCGATCCGTGCGAACCGGCGTGGGTTGCCGAACGATTCGAGATAGAGGAGGACGAGCTGCGTCTCGGGGTCTTCCTCCCAGTACTCCAGCAGGTCGTTCGAGGAGACATCGGCCTTGTTCCCGATCGAGATGAACGCCGAAAGCCCGAGGTTGCGCTCGACAGCCTTCTCGAGCAGCGCCAGCCCGAGCGCGCCGCTCTGTGACGAGAAGCCGATCGTCCCCGGGGGCAGCGCGCGCGGCCCGAACGTCGCGTTCAGGCGCGGAGCGGCGACCGCGATGCCAAGGCAGTTGGGGCCGATCAGGCGCCCGCCGTGAGCGCGAACGAGCGCGAGCAGACGGTCCTGGCGCTCGCGGCCCTCGCTCCCCATCTCGGCGAAGCCTGCCGAGATGACGCAGAGCGCACGAACGCCCGCCGCGAGAGCCGACTCGGCCGCCTCGAGCACGTGCGCCCCGGGGAGGCAGATGACGGCCAGGTCGACGACCTCCGGCACCTCCTCGAAGGAGCGGTACGCGCGCACTCCGGCAACCGGCTCGCCGGTGCGATTGACGGGATAGGCGGCGCCGACGAACTCAGCGTCGAGCACGTTCCGGAAGAGGCGGCCGCCGATCGATTCCGGCCGGCGGGAGGCGCCGACGACCGCGAGACTCGTCGGTGCGAAGAAGGGGCGGAGCGACGCAACGACGCCGAGATGGTCACGCTCGTCGACGTGCGCGAGGTACTCCTCTGTTGCCGCGATCGGAAATGCGACCTCGACCGTTCCCTGGTCCAGCACGCGGCTGATGCGGAAGCCGGCTGCCTCGAAGACGCTCAGCATCGCCTTGTTCTCGGGCATCACCTCGGCAACGAAGCGCTCGATCCCAACTGCCGCCGCGCGCTCGGCGAGCTGCTCCAGGAGCCTCGTGCCGATGCCCCGCCTTTGGTGAGCGTCGGCCACCGTGAAGGCGGCCTCGGCCGTTGCGGGGTCGCGCAGCCGGGCGTAGTTGGCCAGTGCCACGATGGTCTCGCCGTCATCCGACTCGAGCGTGCCGATCAGCGCGCCCTTCTCGAACCAGTCCGGCTCGAGGAAGGGCTCGACGAGCCGCAGGCGAGGCTTCGAGGCGCCGTGGAAGCGGAAGTAGAGGCTCTTGTCGGACAAGCCGGAGAGGAACTCGACGAGGGCGTCGGCGTCGGCGGCCAGAGGCGGTCTCAGCCGGAGCGTTCCGCCATCGCGGAGAATGACATCGACGACGGGAGGAGGAGAGGGCCGGGAGCTTGCGCCCCCGGCCCGTGGAGGCCCGGGTGCTCGCTGTCGCAACTAGTTGAGCCCCAGCGCGTAGTCGAGGAAGGGTCGTGACCCGTCCTCGAGGTCCTCGCGGAGCCCGAGCAGGAAGCGCACGAGATGGGGGTTCGTGCCGATCTCGGTTTGTAGCTCGGACAGGAGGCACTGCTTGTCCCAGAAGGGGCAGGTCTTGCCCGGGCATGACTCATGGACGTCAACCGTTGCGAGCAGGTGGCACGTCGCTGGTCTCATGCCTCGATCGTGGCACATTGACCGGCTTGTCCATCCGGGACGGCTCGGTTCGTCGCCGCGGGTTTCTACTGAGCCCGCGGCGGGTGCTGGAGTTCGACCGCGACTTCGACTCCCGCCCCTTTGTCGAAATGTACGTCGGGCAGCGTCAGCCCCAGTTCCATAGCCAGGAACGGCCCGATGTAGCGCCCAACGATCTTCGCCGGCGGCCACCAGAGCGGCTCCGTGTCGAAGGCGAACTGCTCGGTGGTCGGCTCGGCGCGGATGTAGCGCGGGGCGAGCCCCGTGAGCAGGAGCCCTCGTAGCACGGGCTGGAAGGAGCCAGGCTGAACGTCTGCCCCGGCATGCGCCGCGATCGACTGTGCGGCGGCCTCGGCCTGTTGGGCAGCGAGGCCTCCCTGTTTGATCGGGAAGCTGGTCAGATCGCCCGCTGCCCAAACGTCCTTCAGGCCCCAGACCGCTCCGTGCTCGTCGACGTCGACGAAGCCGTGCTCGTTGTGCGGAACGCCTTCGATCCGCGGACCCTCGAGACGCGGGAGTGCGATTACCCGGTCGGCTCGGATGGGCTCGCCGGACGAGACCTGCAGCCACCCGTCGTCGAAAGTCGTCGGAGCCGCCCCGAGCGTCAGCTCGATCCCGCGGATCTCCAGCAGCTCCCGGATCGCTGCGCTTGCGGCCACGCCGAAAAGCTCGAGCGGCGCAGCCTCCGACGTGACGATCCCGACGGCAACGTCCTCGACCCCGCGGTCCGTGAGGTGAACGCGCGTGAGCATTGCGAGCTCGTAGAGCGGCATTGGCCAACTGGTCTCTTCAGGTAGTGCGAACACGAGTCGGCGAATCCCGCTCGAGCGGGCCTGCTCCAGCAGCCGCTCGAACTCTGCGCTGTCCTGCGGGCCGCGGAAGGTGAAAGCGCCCTCGACCGCCTCCAGCGGCTGGGCCCCGAGCGTGAGGAGGAGCGCGTCGTACGCAAGCTCCTGACCGTCGTCGGTCGTCACGACCTTTCGCTCCGGATCGACCTGGCGAACGGCTCCCTCGATCAGAGTCGCTCCCGCAGCTTCCACGAGCCGCTGGAGGGGGAACCGCTTCACATCGCCCATGCGGAAAGGGGCGGCGACTGCGAGCGGCCGGTAGACGAAATCCTGCTCCGGCGCGACGAGCTCCACCGTCACCCAGACGCGGCCGAGGTCGCGGAGCACGAGGGCTGACTCGAACGCCGCGACGCCGGCGCCGGCGATCAGGACGCGCAGCGGATGCTCTGCCATGGGCAGGAGTTTAGTTTCCGGCCGTCGTCGGCGGCGCGGCATCCGGGTGCCACCGGAACCTGTTCGCGGCTTTCCCGAAGGGCAGATCGGTCGTGTCCCCGATTAGGGAGCAGGCAAAGGAGGCGATGCTTGGGAAGCCAGGATCACACGCGGAGGTACGAGCAGATGAACAAGAAAGCATTGATCGTGGGAGTAGATGGCTCGGAAGGGAGCTGTGCGGCCGTCGACGAGGCGATCGACCTCGCCGGCGATCTCGATGCCACCATCGCGTTTGTCTTCGTTCGCAAGCCACCGCCCGCCATACTCGGAGACCCGTACTACCAGCGAGCTGTCACCGCCGACCTCGCCCGCGCGCGCAGCGCTGTGGCAGAAGCGGTGGAGACGGCGGCCAGGGCCGGCATCGAGGCCGACGCCGAGATCCTGGAAGGCGACCCGGCCGACGAGCTGGTCAGTTTCGCCGACAACTGCGACGCCGACATGATCGTCGTCGGCTCTCGCGGACACGGCGCCCTGGCCGGAGCGGTGCTCGGTAGCGTCTCCCGATCGGTTTCGCAGCACGCGAACCGACCTGTCGTCGTCGCCAAGCAGATGCGGGCTCGAGAGCGGCAGGTCGCGTAAGCTCGAACGCGCCGGACTCTGTTCGGCGCGCGCTCGCATGAACATCGCCGTTCTAGTCCTCGCCGCCACGGCAACCGCTTTCGCCACCGGTCTGGGCGCGATCCCGGTCTTTCTACTGGGCCAGAGAGCCGAGAAGCTGCGGCCCGTTCTGCTCGGAACGACCGTCGGGCTGATGACCGTCGCCGCGGTCGTGGGTCTCCTCCGGCCGGCTCTCCAAGACGGTGGGGCGGGTTCCGTCGGGGGCGGTCGGTGACCGGCTGCAGGGACCTGGGCTCAGGCTCTCCGCCCTCGTCTTCGCCGTCTTGCTCGTGCACAGCTTGCCTGAGGGGTTCGCGATCGGAACGGCCTACGGCTCGGACCGCGCGGGGCTCAGCCTCTTCGTGATCCTTGCGATCGGCTTGCAGAACGTCCCGGAGGGCACGAGCGTCGCGATTCCCATGGACGCTGCAGGCTTTCGCTGGTCTCATCAGTTCTGGGCGGCCGTGTTGACGAGCGCTCCTCAGCCGCTGGGCGCGGTCGTTGCCTATCTGCTGGTCGAGCATGTTCAAGGCCCTCTTGCCGTTCTCGTTCGCCTTCGCGGCGGGTGCGATGCTCGCATTGGTCGCCGTCGAGCTCGTCCCGCCGTCTTTCGCGCACGGCAGCCGCTCACGGGCGACGCTCGGAGCGCTAGCGGGCGGTGGGCTGATGATCGCGCTTGCGGCCATCTTCCGCATCTAGCGGCCGCGGCAAGCTCCGGATCAGGTTTGCGGCAAGCCCGCACGAGTTCCGCGGTCGCGCACCGATGGCGCCGAGCTTGAGCCCGTCGAGAGTTCGATCAACGAAGTAGGAACGAGAAGGGAGTCGCTATGCGCAGACTATTCGAGTACGGCGGCATTGCCGCCAGCGTGATTCTAATCGCCTTCGCCGCCGGATCCATCGGGCTCGGCGCCTGGGGTATTAACAACGTTCGGGACAACCTCAAGCTAGAGCAGATCACCGGCTCGCCGGACATGACGCCGAGCCAGATCAAGGCCGAAGGCCAGAAGGCCGGCCTGACCGGGGTGACCTATCCGAGCTGCAACGTCGCCGACAAGGCGATCGACACTGGTAGCAAGGCGCGGTGCTTCGCGAGCTACATGCGGATCCACACGCTTGAGTCGACCAGTGGACAGACCTATGCCCAGATGGGCCGCTTCCTGGACAAGAACGGGAAGCAGACTTCGGACGAGGCGCTCGCCGCCAAGGATCCGAAGACCGGCCAGCCCGTTCCGAACAGGCTTCGGGACCTCTGGGTGACCTCGACCGCACTCATGACCGCGCTCAACACGGCGTTCTTCGCCGAGCGCGTCGGCGTGTTCGGGATCGTCATGGGCATCGCCCTCCTGCTGACGGGGATCGGGTTCCTGATCCTCACGCTAGGAGGCGCGCTGCGCCGGAGAGAGGCAGCCGCAGCAGCAGCAGCTGTAGCGGCGCGACCTCCGGTACCAGCGACAAGCTGAGCGGCGACTCCGCTCGGACACGAAGGGGCGGCTCTCGGGCCGCCCCTTCCGATTCCGGCTTCGGGCTCGCTCTCTTTGCGTAACGCCGCTTGCTTTCGGCAGACTGTTGTGTGATGCCAAAGATCCAGAAGACAGAGCAGGAGTGGCGAGCCGAGCTCACGCCCGAGCAGTACCACGTGCTGCGCGAGAAGGGCACGGAGCGGCCGTTCACAGGTGAGTACGACCACGTGTTCGAGCCGGGCACATATCAATGCGCCGGCTGCGGAGCGGAGCTCTTCGTCGCCGACACGAAGTACGACTCGGGCTGCGGATGGCCGGCCTTCTACGCGCCGGCCAGCGAAGAGGCGGTCGACGAGGAGACCGACGTGATGTTCGGCATGGTTCGGACCGAGGTCATGTGCGCGAGCTGCGGAGGTCATCTCGGCCATGTGTTCCCGGACGGGCCGCACCCGACCGGGCAGCGTTACTGCATCAACTCGGCCGCACTGAAACTGGAGGAGTAAGTGGAAAAGCACGCAACGTTCGGAGCAGGTTGCTTCTGGGGCGTCGAGGCGGCGTTCCGCCAGCTCGACGGCGTCACGAAGACCGAGGTCGGGTACGAAGGCGGAACGCTCGACAACCCCACCTACGAGGACGTCTGCTCGCACACGACCGGTCACGCCGAGGTCGTACAGGTCACCTACGACTCAGGGCGGATCTCCTTCGACGACCTGCTCCAGGTCTTCTGGGCCAAGCACGATCCGACCCAGCTCAACCGCCAGGGTTGGGACGTGGGCGACCAGTACCGCTCGGTCATCTTCACGCACGACGCCGAGCAGGAAGAGATCGCCGCCCGCTCGAAGGCCGCGGAGCAGACGCGTCACGGGCAGCCCGTCGTCACCCAGATCGAGCCCGCCGGCACGTTCTACGTCGCCGAGGACTACCACCAGCAGTACCTCGAGAAGCGCGGCCGATCGAGCTGCACGCCGGCCCTACGGGAGTCGGCGACCGGCTGACGTCAGGGACTCGGGCACGGGATCCGGCCGCTCGGGCCCGCCCCGTACGAACTGGTATGAAAGGCCGCCGACCACTGCGCCTAGAGGTGGCGCGAGGGCATACACCCAGAAGTCGTGCCACTCGCCTGATACGAGCGCCGGCCCGAACGATCGGGCGGGGTTCATCGAGGCGCCTGTAACCGGGCCGCCGAAGAGTGCGTCCAGCCCGATGACACCTCCGATCGCGATGGCGGCCGAAGCGCCGACGGCGCGCGTGTCAGTGGCGACGGCCATGATCACGAACATGAGGAAGGCCGTCAGCACAGCCTCGTACAGGAACGCCTGTCCGGCGCCGACGCTCGGCAACGTGGCACCGAGGTGCGCGGGTTTGTCGGTCCAGGCTGCGTAGAGGACCCCCGCCCCTCCGGTCGCTCCCACGAGCTGCGCCGGGATGTAGGCCAGCGCATCTCGCAGCGGGAAGTGGCGCGTCAGGGTGAAGGCAATGGTCACCGCCGGGTTGATGTGCGCGCCGGATAGATGCCCGGTGGCGTAGACCATCACCATGATGGCGAGGCCGAAGGAGAAGGCGACGCCCACGTTCCCCAGCGCGCCTTCGTAGCGGGTGTTCGCGATGACTGCGCCGCAGCCGGCGAAGACCAGAGCAAAGGCTGCGATCGCTTCGGCGGCCATGCGGCGGAGCAAGGGCGGGGCGGCCATCTGAGAGGGGACTCTAAGGGGGCCCGGGTCGGGCGGCCAGAGCATGCGGGTTCCGGCTAGGCATTTTCAAGCGCAGGCGCTACAAAGTTCGGCATGGCCAGGCGATGCAAAGCTCTGGCGCTTCCTGGCGTCGCGCTCGCGCTGTTGTTCCTGCCCGCTGCGAGCGCGGGGCTGGGCGGGACCCTTCGCCTGAGCATCTCCACCGGCCGCATCCAGGGGAACGGGCGCAGCTTCGTCCCGGCGATCAACGCCGACGGACGCTTCGCAGCGTTCTACTCCGACGCTTCAAACCTCGTTCCGGACGACACGAACAGCTCGTTAGACGTCTTCGTCCGCGACCGCCAGACGGGCGAGACTACGCGAGCGAGCGTCGACAGCTCCGGTGCCGAGGCGAACGGCGACAGCTTCGCTCCGGCGATCAGCGGCGACGGGCGCTTCGTGGTCTTCTCCTCGGCCGCCTCGAACTTGGTCGCCGGCGACACGAACGGCGCGGATGACATCTTCGTTCGCGACCGGCAGACAGGGGCGACGACCCGGGTGAGCATCGCGCCGGGGGGTGCCGAGGCGAACGCCGGGAGCTCAGCTCCCTCGATCAGTTCTGACGGGCGATACGTCGCGTACCTGTCAGATGCGACGAACCTCGTCGCAGGCGACACGAACGCCTCGCGTGACGTCTTCGTCTTCGATCGCCAGACCGCGACGACGACGAACGCGAGCGTGGACAGCGCGGGAGTGCAGGCGAACCTCGACAGCTCGACGCCGGCGCTCAGCGGCAACGGCCGCTTCGTGGCGTTCGCGTCGTTCGCCGACAACCTGATCCCGGTGGACACGAACGAGAGCTCCGATGTGTTCGTCCGGGATCTCCAGGCAGGAACGACGACCCGCGTGAGCGAGTATCAGGGCGGCTTCGAGGCGGACTTCGACAGCCTCAGGCCCGCGATCAGCGCTGACGGCCGCTTCGTCGCCTTCGACTCCGACGCGTCGAACCTCGCCTGGGGCGACACGAACGACACCTTCGACGTCTTCGTCAAGGACCGCCAGACGGACGTCCTGACGCGGGTGAGCGTCGACGACGCGGGTGAGGAGGGGAACGGCGGCAGCACGCGGCCGAGCCTCAGCGCCGACGGCCGCTTCGTCGCGTTCTACTCCGACGCGTCGAACCTCGTTTCCGGCGACACAAACGGGGCAGCGGACGTCTTCCTCCACGACCGGCGCAGCGGCGCGACCAAGCGAGTCAGCGTCGTCGGTGGGGGCGGCGAGGCGAACGGCGACAGCATTCGGCCCGCGCTCAGCGCCGACGGCCGGCTCGTCGTCTTCGAGTCCGACGCCACGAACCTCGTGGCGGGGGACTCCAACCACTTCACCGACATCTTCGTCCACGATCCGGCCGCCCCCGCGCCCCCTCCGGTGCGGTGCGTCGTGCCACGCGTGATCGGCCTGCGACTCGCCGTGGCCCGGGCGCGCATCGGCCGCGCGAACTGCCTCGTCGGCTACGTCCGCCGCGTCCGCTCGCGTCGAGCGGGAAAGGTGCTCTCGCAGAGCCCGAGAGCCGGCTCGGTCCGCTCGCGGGGCGCCAAGGTGAACCTGGTCGTCGGGCGGCGGTAGGGCGTCGGGCGGCGGTAAGGCGATCAGCCGGCCGCACTGGCTCAACCGCGGTGTCCTCGCGATCGGCGGCGCGAGCTTCTTCGCCGACCTCGGATACGAGGTCCCGACATCGCTGCTGCCCGCATTCCTCACCTCGACCTTGCGGGCTCCGGCGGCTGCGCTCGGCGTCATCGAGGGTCTGGCCGACGGCTTCGCGGGAGTCGCGAAGCTGGCCGGAGGAGCGCTCGCCGACGATCCCGAGCGTCGGCAGGCAACCGCCGTCGGCGGCTACACCGCGACCGCGGTCCTCACTGCGCTCGTCGGTGCTGCGACCGCCGTCTGGCAGGTTGGAGCCCTGCGGGTTGCGGGCTGGGTCGCTCGCGGCCTGCGCGGGCCTGCAAGAAGTGCCCTGCTCGCCGATGTCGCCCCCCCGGACGCATACGGACGCGCGTACGGGCTCGAGCGCACGATGGACAACCTGGGCGCGATCGGCGGCCCGCTGCTCGGGCTGGCGCTCGTCTCCACTGTCGGCATCAGGACGACGATCCTGCGCTCCGTGATCCCGGGGCTCGTTGCGGCCGGCGCGATCTTCCTTGCGATCAAGGCAGCGCCGAAGCTCGAGCCGCGCGAGCACAGGCCCCTCCGGCTTCGCGTCCGGCCGGTCCTCCGGGGCGGTCTCGGTCGCCTCCTCTACGCGATCACCGCGTTCGAGGTCGGAAATGCAGCCGCGACGCTGCTCATCCTGCGGGCAACAGACGTGCTCTCTCCCGGTCACGGCCACGACAGCGCAGTCAAGCTCGGGCTCGTGCTCTACGCCGGGTACAACCTCGCCGCGGCAGTCTCGAGCCTGCCTGCCGGAAGACTGCACGACCGGAGAGGCAGCATCGTCGTGCTCTCGCTCGGCGTGGCGTCGTTTCTCGTCGCCTACGCAGGCTTCGCGGTCACCGGCGGAACGGTGGTGCTGCTAGCGGCGCTCTTTCTCCTCGCCGGGGCGGGCAAAGGCCTCGTCGAGACAGCGGAGCAGGCGGCCGTCGCAGAATTGGCGCCGGCCGATCTCCGCGGCTCGGCTTTCGGCGTCCTGGCGGCGATCCAGAGCTTCGGCAATCTCGCCGCCTCGGCGACCGCCGGCGCTCTCTGGACGCTCGTTTCTCCCCGGGCGGCCTTTCTGTATCTCGCCACGTGGATGCTCGTGAGCCTGACCGCGCTCTTTCTCGCCCGCCCACCTGAGCCCACGCGATAATCGGCATCGTGGGCGAAGTCGATTGGGCACTGCTCGTTCACCTCTTCGGGGTGGTCATCCTCTTCTCGGGCATGTCGATCGCAGGGGTTGCGCACGCGGCCGCTCGCCGTCGCGGGCGGCCGTCGGAGATCGCCCTCCTCCTCGGCCTGACGAGGACCGGTGTGCTCTTCGTCGGCATCGGGGCGCTGTTCGTGCTCGCTGGGGGCTTCTGGCTCGTGGCGGCCTCGAATGGCTCGTACTCGTTGGGAGACGGCTGGGTCGGCGCGAGCCTGGGCCTGCTTGCGTTCTCGTTCGTCCTGGGCTGGATCGGCGGACAGGCGCCGAAGCGGGCGCGCCACCTGGCCGGACGGCTCGCGCGTGCAGGGGATGAGCCGAGCCCCGAGCTCCACCGGGTGCTCGACTCGCCGCCGGCCCTGCTGGGGAACTACGCGGCTGCCGGCGCCATCGTGGCCGCGCTCGTGCTCATGGTCTGGAAGCCCGGCCTGTAGAGGGCTTGGTGGTGCTCGGCGGGGCGTCGGTGAGGTAGGGTCGGCCGCGTGACCGTTCGTCGTCACAGAAAGCTCGCTCTTGCGATCGTGGTTGCCCTGCTCGCGTTGGCCGCGGCCGGCTGCGGATCCTCGAAGAAATCCTCCGCCGCCAAGAGCCAGGGGTGCAGCGCGGCGGATCTTCAGCTCGTCAAGGCCGGGCAACTGACGGTCGGGACGGACAATCCGGCTTTCCCGCCGTGGTTCGGCGGCACGCCCGCGAAGGGATCGACCTGGAAGGTCAGCGATCCGGCGTCCGGCCAGGGGTTCGAGAGCGCCGTGGCCTACGCAGTGGCCGGCAAGCTCGGCTTTGCGAACAGCGACGTGAAGTGGGTCGTCGTCCCGTTCGACCAGTCCTTCAAGCCCGGCAGCAAGAGCTTCGACTTCGACATCAACGAAGTCTCGTACACGGCCGACCGGGCGAAGAGCGTCGACTTCAGCGACTCGTACTACGACGTCAACCAGGCGCTCGTCGGGATCAAGGGCACGCCGATCACGAAGGCGAAGACGATCGCCGACCTCAAGTCACACAAGCTCGGCGTCCAGATCGGGACGACGAGCTTCGACTACGTCGACAAGAACATCAAGCCGGACCAGCAGCCCTCCGTCTACAGCAACTCGAACGACGTCAACTCGGGCCTCAAGTCCCACGGCGTCGAGGGAATCGTCACCGACCTCCCGACGGCGTACTACATCACCGGCGCCGAGCAGGTTCCGAACAGCGTGATCGTCGGCCAGTTCCCGACGGTCGGAACGCAGGAGCATTTCGGGCTCGTCCTCGCGAAGGGCAGTGCGCTGACACCGTGCGTGAACAAGGCGCTGGCCGGTCTCAAGGCCGGCGGCACGCTCGCGGGCATCCAGCGCGAGTGGCTCTCCCAGAAGACCAGCGTGCCAACCCTCAACTAGTCCGGGCTAGACGGTGCTCCAAGACCCGGGCGCCGCTGATCGCCGCCGCTCGCGCATCCTCGCGGGCATGGAGGGCGGCGGGCTTCGCAGCGTCCTCATCGCGCTGGCGAGCACGGTCGTGTTCATCGCCCTCGTCGCCCTTGCGATCACGCACTCGACAGGGTGGCCCGCGGTCAAGAGGTCGTTCTTCGACGGCCACATCTTCTGGACCTCGTTTCCGGAGATCTCCCGCACGTTCCTCTCCAACGTGAAGATCTTCTGCATCGCCGAAGTGCTGATTCTCGTCGTGGCGCTCGGCATCGCGATCCTCCGCGGCCTGCCCGGGCCGGTCCTCTTCCCGATCAGGGCGCTCGCTGTCTTCTACACAGACCTGTTCCGCGGGGTGCCCACGATCCTCGTCATCTACATCCTCGGGTTCGGCGCGCCTGCGCTCGAGCTGTCAGGTGTTCCGAGCTCGCCCTTCTTCTGGGGCGTCGTCGCGCTCGTGCTCGTCTACTCCGCATACGTCGCCGAGGTCTATCGGGCGGGTATCGATTCGGTGCATCCGAGCCAGGAGGCCGCCGCGCGCTCGCTGGGGCTCTCGCGTGCGAAGACTCTGCGGTTCGTGATCCTCCCGCAGGCAGTCCGCCGCGTCGTGCCGCCGCTGCTGAACGACTTCATCGGTCTGCAAAAGGACTCTGCGCTCGTCGCCCTGATCGGGCCGATCGAAGCGTTCCGTCAGTCCCAGATCGACGCGGCCGCCACGTTCAACTACACGCCCTACCTGGCGACTGCCCTGCTCTTCGTCCTCCTCACGATCCCGCTCGCACGGTTGACCGACTGGCTGATCGCGCGCGACCGGCGCCGCCAACTCGCCGGATGCGTCGGGAGATGACCGAGAGCGTGCAAGCCCTTCGGCTCGAGCAGGTGCACAAGTCCTTCGGCTCGACAGAGGTGCTGAAGGGGATCGACCTGGCGGTCGGCGAGCACGAGGTCGTCTGCCTGATCGGCGCCTCGGGCTCGGGGAAGTCGACCCTTCTCCGCTGCGTGAACCTCCTGGAGCGGATCGACGAGGGCCGGATCGTCCTGCATGGGAAGGAGATCACCGGTCGCGGCGTCGATGCCAACGAGGTTCGTCGCGAGATCGGGATCGTCTTCCAGGCGTTCAACCTCTTTCCACACATGACCGTGCTTCGGAACGTGACCCTTGGGCCCATCCATGCGCTCGGAAAGCCACGGGTCGAAGCCGAAGCCGAAGCCATGGCGCTACTCGGGCGCTTCGGGCTCGGGGGGAGGCGGGACGAGTACCCGGACCGGCTCTCGGGCGGTCAGCAGCAGCGCGTGGCGATCGTCCGGGCGCTTGCGATGCAGCCCGAGCTGATGCTCCTCGACGAGGTGACGAGCGCCCTGGATCCCGAGCTCGTCGCCGAGGTGCTGAACGTGATCCGCGAGCTCGCCGCCGGGGGCATGACGATGCTGATCGCGACCCACGAGATGAGTTTCGCCCGCGACAGCGCGCATCGGATCTGCTTCCTCGACGAAGGAGCAATCCTCGAGGAGGGCCTACCCGAGGAGATCTTGACGAATCCGAAGCAGCCGCGAACCCAGCAGTTCCTGGAGCGGATCGTCGCCGCCGGCCGTCTCTAGCCGACTTCGAGCCGGCGTCGCGAATGAGTGTCCACGCCGGGCTCGTCTGACTTGACCTCCAACTCCCAGTAGAGCTTGCCGTTCTTGGTCTTGGCGCTCGTCGGCGCCTCGGACGGCAGCGTGAAGCTGAACTCGTAGGACTCGCCCTGGCGAACCTCGCCTTCGTGGACGACGAAGCCGGTGCTATAGGCCGCGACGAGATAGTCCCTCGTCTGCTCGTAGAAGCTGAGGTTGAGGGTGAGCGAGCGCGACTTGCCGCCTTCGGTCACGTTGACCTGGCCGGCGACGTCACCTCCCGGCCCCACGTGGTCGGACTGAAGCTCGATCTCGAGCTTCACGGGCGCACCCAGATCGGGTGGTCGATCCGTGGGTCCGAGCGCAGCTTGCGAACGACCCGGGCGGACACCCGCCAGGCGTATGAGAGGCAGTCGCCTTCGTACGAGCACGGGGCCTCTCGCGGGATCTCGAAGTCGAGCACCTGCTCGCCGGCCGGCGGCTCGACCGCCTGCCACTGCTCGTACGCGGTCTTCTGGTTCGTCTCCCGCACGTAGACGATCCCGGCCCTGGTGTTGGCGGTTGCCCTCAGGTCGAAGAGCTCGACGCAGACGAGCCCGACCTCGAGGCCCTCGGCCGACGCGTTGTGGTCGATCGTCAGGGAGATCGCCTCGCCGCGTTGCTTCTCGTCGCTGTCTGCGACCAGGCTCATTCCCCGCATCCGCGCATGCGCGCGGGGCCTGAACTTGCGGTACTGCGAGTAGGCGACCCATGCGCAAAGGAGCCCCATTCCTCCGAAGAACGTTCCGCCGAGCCGTTCCTCCCAGAAGTTGTAACCGGGCCCTCGGCCGCCGGCGACGATGAAGACGCCGCCCAGAAACATCCCGAGGCCGACGAGCCCGACGAACCACCAGAGCAACGGCACGCCCATGCGGTTCCGCAGGCTCTGGGCTCCCGGATCGTGGCCCGGTGGCAGGTGTGGGAAGTCAGTCACGGCCGAGCATTTTCACGATCCGGCGCCCCACGCCTCGAGTACCGAGGGACTGTCCCTACCGAGGGACTGTCCCTACCACTTCGAGCGACGGCCGCGGCGGCTCGTGTACAGAAGCTTCGCGCGCGCGGATTCGAGCCCGGACTGCTCGTACTGATCGCTGTGGCCGAGCCGGCGGGCGAATCGGCTCGTGTCGGCCTGCTGCTCGGGCAGGACGAACGTGATCGCCGTTCCGCTCCGGCCCGCGCGGCCCGTGCGGCCCGTGCGGTGCACGTACCCCTTGTCTTCTTCTGGCGGATCGAAGTTGATCACGTGCGTGATGTCGTCCAGGTCGAGGCCTCGAGCTGCGACGTC
>JBGOSR010000002.1:0-33155 GCA_041476065.1 Gaiellaceae bacterium | reverse complement strand
CGGGAGCGTCAAGAGCTTCGCGCGAGCGAAGCCGGCTCCATGGCGCTCGAGCGCAATCGCGTCGCGATCGCCCGCGCACAGTGGGATCTCTCACACGCGCTGATCGAGCGCTACCTGCCGAAGCCGGCGGCTGCTCAGAGCGCCGCGTAGTTCCCTGCTAGTCTCGCGGGCCAATGGAGACCCGCGAATTCTTCGAGACCCTCGCGTCCCGCATCGACGCAACGAAGACGGCCGGGATGAACACCTCGTACCTCTTCGAGATCGAAGGGGCCGGTACCTGGAAGGTCGACGTCGCCGACGGTACGGTGACCGTCACAGAGGGCGGCTCCGAGGCCGACGTCACGATCCGAACCTCGCCCGAGACGTTCAGCGCGCTCGCGAGCGGCGAGCAGAACCCGACGACCGCCTACATGACCGGCAAGCTCAAGGTCGAGGGTGACATGGGCGCTGCGCTCAAGCTCCAAAAACTGTTCTAGATCTCTCGCTTCCCTGACCGGCGACCCGCTCCCGCCCGGCGGAGCCGGGCTCCGCGGGCCGCCTCGCGCCGCTGCGCACCCTCCAGCGAGCGGGCCGTGTGGCCTGACACTGTCCCGCTCGCTTACGGGCACGCAGCGACACGTCAGGAAACCGAGTCTCGCTTCCCTGACCGGCGCCGGCTCCCGCCCGGCGAAGCCGGGCTCCGCCGCCGCCTCGCGCCGCTGCGCACCCTCCAGCCGGCGGGGCCGTGTGTCTAACACTGTCCCCCCGGCCTACGGGCACTCAGCGACACGTCAGGAAACCGAGAGGCGCCTTGGAAACCGCGAGACAGCTCGGCGGCTACTCCTCGAGCTCGACGAGGAGCGCACCGCCCGCGACACGGTCGCCTTCGGCAACGTGCACCGCGCGGACGACTGCCGCGTACGGGGAGACGACCGGCGTCTCCATCTTCATCGCCTCGAGGACGAGGAGGGTCTGGCGGTGCGCGACACGGTCGCCGGTGGCCGCCAGAACTTTGATCACGGTGCCCGGCATCGGCGCGGTCAGGGCGCTCTGCTCTCCGCCGGCGGCGCCGGTTGCCTCATGGGCCGCGTCGTCGACGTCGGGTGGCGAATGGGGAGCCGGGCTCGGGAGGTTGAGCCGCCAGGCGCCCTCCCAGGGGCCGCTCGGTAGCCGCGTCGGGGGAGCCGAGAGCGGCGGGTAGTCGGTGAGGAAAGCCGTGGTCGTCCGGCCTGCCCGGACCGCGGGGTGGGAAACGAGCCAGCGCAGGAACGGCAGGTTCGTCGTCAGCCCCCCAACCGCCGTCTCGGCGAGCGCGTCGCCCAGCCGGAGCAGGGCCTCGTCGCGAGTCGGGCCGTGTGCGATCAGCTTCGCGATCATCGGGTCGTAGGCGACCCCGACCTCGTCTCCTTCTTCGACTCCGGCATCGACGCGGATCCCTCCCGGCAAACGCAACCGCTCGATCCGTCCAGCCTGAGGAAGAAAGGTCTTCGGGTCCTCGGCGTAGAGCCGCACCTCGACCGCGTGACCGTGCACGTCGGGCTCGACCTTCAGGCGCTCGCCCGCGGCGACCCGGAGCTGCTCTCCGACCAGGTCGATTCCTGTCACGAGCTCGGTCACCGGGTGCTCGACTTGGATCCGCCCGTTCAGCTCGAGCAGGTAGAAGTCCCGCCCGTCGAGCATGAACTCGACGGTGCCTGCGCTGCGGTAGCCGATTGCGCGGCCGAAGGCGACCGCGGCCTCGCTCATGTGTGCCCGCAGGTCGGGATCGAGTGCGGGGGAAGGGGACTCCTCGAGCACCTTCTGGTGGCGGCGCTGGATCGAGCACTCGCGCTCGCCGAGCGAGAGCACAGTGCCGTGCCCGTCGGCGAGGAGCTGGATCTCGACGTGACGCGGGCGCTCGACGAAGCGCTCGCAGAAGATCGTGTCGTCGCCGAAGGCGGCTTTCGCCTCCCGCTTCGCCGAGGCGATCGCATCGTCCAGCTCGGCCGGATCCCGGACGACGCGCATGCCACGGCCACCGCCGCCCGCGGCCGCCTTGACGACGAGCGGGAAGCCGATGTCCGCCGGCTCCCCGGAGGGCAGGACGGGCACCCCGGCCTCCTGCGCGATCCGCTTCGCCTCGAGCTTGTCGCCACCCTTGCGCAGCGCCTCGGGAGTGGGGCCGACGAAAACCAGTCCGGCCGCCTCGACGGCCTCGGCGAACTCGGGGTTCTCGGCGAGGAACCCGTATCCAGGATGGACGGCGTCGGCTCCGGCGCGTGTCGCCGCGCGGATGTGCTCTTCGGAGAAGAGGTAACTGGCGATCTCGACCGTCTCGTCGGCGATCCGCGTGTGGAGCGCGCCGACGTCGTCGGGCGCAGCGACGGCGACCGTTGCGATGCCCGCCTCGCGGCACGTACGGAAGACGCGAGCCGCGATCTCGCCGCGGTTCGCGACTAGGAGCTTTCGGATCTCCACGGTGCGGCTTGCTTGTCGAGGAACGCGCGCAGGCCTGCCTGTCCCTCCTCGCTCGTGCGCAGTCGGGCCGCGACGTGCGCAGCTTCCTCGCCGCTCGGGCGCTCACGGATGAGCTGCTTTGCGGCTCGGACCGCGTCGGGGCCGGACGTGAGCAGCTCGCCGACGACTCGCTCCGTTGCGCTGCCGAGCTCGGAGCTCACCTCGTGCACGAGACCGATGTGGACTGCCGTTGCCGCATCGAACCGCTCGCCGGTGAGGAAGTAGCGCCGCCCGGCCCCCCCGCCGATCCGCGGAAGCACGAACGGCGAGATGACCGCGGGGACGATCCCGAGCTTGACCTCCGAGAAGCCGAAGGTCGCGTCCTCCGCGGAGAGTGCGATGTCGACGCAGGAGGCGAGACCGCAGCCTCCGCCGAGGCAGAAGCCCTGAATCGGCGCGACGACCGGCGCGGGACACGAGTCGATCGTCTCCAGCATTCGGTACAGGCGCAGGGCGTCCTCGACGTTCTCCTCGTAGGACAGGTCGATTGCCGAGCGCTGCCAGTCGATGTCCGCTCCCGCGCAGAAGCTCTCGCCGTCGCCCGCGAGCACGACGACGCGCGCATCCCCGACATCCGTGAATGCCTCGGTGAGATCGGCGATCAGCTGTGCGTCGAAGGCGTTGCGGCGCTCGGGCCGCGCCAGGGTGACCCGGAGGACGGGCCCGTCACGCTCGATCCGTAGCGCGCTCACGCCGGTGAGCTTAGAGTCGCGGCGTGCTCAAGGGAACGCTCGCCGCTGCCGTGACGCCGCTCCGCGACGGAGGCGCTGCTCTCGACGATGGCGCGTTCGGGCCGTACATCGAGTTCCTCCGGCAGGGCGGGCTCGACGGGATCCTCGCTCTCGGCACGACCGGTGAGGGGATCCTGCTCGCGCCGGAGGAGCGGAAGCGGGCGGCCGGCCTGTTCATCGAGGCGGCCGGAGATGGCTTCGACGTGGCGGTGCATTGCGGGGCTCAGACGACGGCCGATACGGTCGCGTTGGCGGCGGATGCCGGCGATCAGGGCGCGGATGCCGTCGCCGTCATCGGGCCGCCGTACTACGCGCTCGACGAGGAAGCTCTCGTTCGCCACTTCGCCGCTGCGGCCGAGGCTTGTCACCCGGTGCCCTTCTACCTCTACGAGTTCCGTGCCCGCTGCGGCTACTCGATCCCGCTCGCCGCGATCGAGCGGTTGCGTGAGCTTGCGCCCAACCTGGCCGGCCTCAAGGTCTCGAACCAACCGTTCGAGGAGGTCGAGCCGTTCCTGATCGAGGGGCTCGATGTGTTCGTCGGGGCCGAGTCGCTCGTTCTGCAAGGTGTCGACCGTGGAGCGGCCGGGGCGGTGTCGGGCCTCGCGGCCGCCTTCCCGGAGCTCGTGGCCGGGCTCGTGCGGGATCGGTCGGGCGATGTGGGGGAGGTGCGCGCGATGCTGGAGCGCTTCCCGTTCCAGGCAGCACTGAAGATCTGCCTTGCTCACCGCGGCGTGGCGATCCACGGGGACGTTCGCGCCCCGCTTCGGACGCTGACGGCTGACGAGCGGGCGGAGCTCGACTCATGGCTCGAATCGTCGTAGCGGGCGCCGGCGCGATCGGCGCGAGCGTCGCGTATCACCTTGCGCTGCGCGGCGCGGACGACGTCGTGCTCACCGACCGCGCGGTGGTCGCCTCTGGAGCGACGGGGAAGGCATTGGGGGGCGTGCGGCAGCAGTTCTCGACCGAGGCCGAGGTCACGCTCGCTCGGAACTCGATCGGCTTCTTCGAGGAGCTCGGCGCGCCCTTCTTCGAGCAGGTGGGCTACCTGTTCCTTGCGACGACCGAAGAGGGTCTCGTCGAGCTCGAGCAGCGCGCAGAGCTCCAGCGCGGGCTCGGCGTCCCGGTCGAACGCGTCGATGCCTCGCGATTCAGCGGGCTGAATACGGAGGACGTGCTCGGGGCGGTCGCGTGCTGGGAGGACGGTGTCGCGGAGCCCGGTGCGGTGACCCGCGAGCTCGTCAAGCGGTCGGCCGAGCTCGGCGTGGATGTTCGCGAGCGCACGGATGTGCGCGAGATCGAGCGCGACGTTCTCGTGATTGCCGCGGGCGCGTTCTCGCCCGAGCTCTGGCCCGCACTGCCGATCAGGCCTCTTTGCCGTCAACTCGTGGACGTCGGGCCGGTGGCGTCCCTACCGGATGACCTGCCGATGGTGCTCGAGTCGCAGACGGGCTTTCACTTCCGTCGCCGCGGCGAGACGCTGCGCCTTGCGATGAGCGAGCCGTCGCAGCGCTGGACCGACCGCGCGGAGGTCGACGACGGGCTCGTCGAAGACTGGCGCGCTCGGCTCGCGCACCGCTTTCCGTCTGCAGCCGGGGCTCCCATCGACCGCGCCTGGGCGGGCCTCTACGACATGACCCCGGATGCTCATCCGATCATCGGCTGGGTCGGCGAGGGCGTCTACGCGGCGTGCGGCTTCTCGGGCCACGGGTTCATGCAGTCCCCCGCGGTTGGCTACGCGGTCGCGGAAGAGCTACTCGACGGCAGCGCCTCACTCGATCTTTCGCCGTACCGGCCCGACCGCTTCGAGGAGGGCGCAACCTTCCCCGAAGAGCTCGTCCTCTGAGGCCGAGCGCCTCCAGGTACCCATGACCTCCTCCCCGATTCGATCGTATCGGGGAAATCCGCACGGGTGGGTGACCGTTCTGTGCCGAAAAGGGCTACTCGAAAGCGAGCCCGCGGCGTGAGAGCTCTTCGAGGGCGAACGCGCCCTCGATTGTTGCCTCGACGTCGAACTCTTCACCAACGTCCGGCTCCTTGCCGATCAGCTCGCGGGCTCGACTCGGCAGGGCCTGGTCGGCAGCCTCCCGCGATTCCCAGAGATACACCGCGCCCCAGCGCTCGGTTACCTCGTCCGAGATCCAGGCTTTGAAGCGCAGCCCGGGAACGTCCTCGAACGAATCCACCGATTCGTCGCGCAAGTAGCGCCGCAGCTCGGCGATCGTCGTCTTCGAGTCGGCGAGATTCCAGAGAACGAGGCGAAGAAGCACGTGACGTGAGCCTAATGGCCCATACGAGCTCTTCGGAACAGCTCTCGGACGGCCCCACTACGGCGTTCCCGTCTGATAGCGATCCGCGACCGTCTCGTCAAAGAATCGACGAGCAGTACTTCCTATAGGGCTATCCCCAGGGCGGCGGTATGTACGCGCCGTCCTTCGGCGCGCCGATCGCAACCCAGCAGAGACCCTCGTTCCCCGCCACCGGCTGGCGCGTGACCTCGGGATCGACACGGACGGCCATTCCCTCGCTCACCTCGATCTCGTCGCCCGCTATTCGGAGATGCCCCGAGCCCTTGACGTAGACGTAGACCTCCTCCTGGTTCGTCTGCGTCTCGTTGTGCTCGAGGCCCTCGGCTCCGGGCGGCAGGTCGAAGTAATTGACCCCGAACGCCGTGACGTTCAGCGCCTTGCGCACCTTCTTCACCGTTCCCTCGAGCTCGTCAAACCGGACGACGTCGTACTTGGCCATCACATACGGAAGATGCCGAACTTCGTCTCGGGGATCGGCGCATTCAACGCCGCCGAGATCCCGAGCGCGAGCACCCGGCGCGTGTCGGCGGGGTCGATGATCCCGTCGTCCCAGAGCCGGGCCGTCGAGTAGTAGGGGTTGCCCTCGGCCTCGTACTTCGCTCGGATCTCGTCCGGGTCCACATCTCCGACCATCGTCAGCACGATCGCCGCCTGCTCGCCGCCCATGACCGAGATCCGCGCGTTCGGCCACATCCACAGTTGCCGTGGCGAGTACGCGCGGCCCGCCATGCCGTAGTTGCCGGCGCCGAACGAGCCGCCGATCACGACCGTGAACTTCGGCACCTCCGCGCAGGCGACGGCCATCACGAGCTTCGCCCCGTCGCGGGCGATGCCGCCGGCCTCGTACTCGGTGCCGACCATGAAGCCCGTGATGTTCTGGAGGAAGACGAGCGGCACCTTCCGCTCGCACGCGAGCTCGATGAAGTGCGCGCCCTTCTGAGCCGATTCGGCGAAGAGGACGCCGTTGTTCGCGAGGATCCCGACCGGATAGCCCTCGATGCGCGCGAAGCCGCAGACGAGCGTCTCCCCGTACAGCTCCTTGAACTCGTGGAAGCGGCTGCCGTCGACGATCCGCGCGATCACTTCGCGCGCATCGAACGCCTGCCGGTAGTCCTCGGGGATGAGCCCGTAGAGGTCGGCCGGGTCGACCGTCGGCTCCTCCGGCTCGGCGATGTCCCAGGGCGCCTCTTTGCGGCGGTGCAGGTTGCGGACGACCGAGCGGACGAGCGCGAGGGCGTGCTCGTCGCTCGTCGCGTAGTGGTCGGCGACGCCCGAGCGGCGCGCGTGGACGTCGGCCCCGCCCAGCTCCTCGGCGGTCACGTCCTGCCCGGTTGCGGCCTTCACGAGCGGCGGCCCGCCGATGAAGATCGTGCCCGTCCCCTTGACGATGATCGTCTCGTCGCTCATCGCCGGGACGTATGCGCCGCCCGCGGTGCACGAGCCCATGACCGCGGCGATCTGCGGGATTCCCTTCGCCGACATCCGCGCCTGGTTGAAGAAGATGCGCCCGAAGTGGTCGCGGTCGGGAAAGACCTCGTCCTGGAGCGGGAGGAAAGCGCCGCCCGAGTCGACGAGGTAGATGCAAGGCAGGTTGTTCTGCTCGGCTACCTCCTGGGCACGGAGGTGCTTCTTGACCGTCAACGGGAAGTACGTGCCGCCCTTGACGGTTGCGTCGTTGGCGACGATCACGCAGTCCTGCCCTTCGACGACGCCGATGCCCGTGACGATGCCGGCCGAAGGTGCCTGTCCCTCGTACATGTCCCATGCAGCCAGGGCGCCGAGCTCGAGAAAGGCGCTGCCGGGATCGAGGAGGCGGTCGACCCGCTCGCGCGCGGTCAGCTTGCCTCGAGAGCGGTGTCGCTCGATTGCCTTCTCGCCTCCGCCTCGGGCGACCGCGCCGGTGCGCTCCCGGAGCTCGGCAACGAGTGTGGACATGTGCTCGCCGCGGGCAGCAAAGACGTCCGAATCGCGCTCGATCTGTGAGCTCAGCACGCCCATCGGGATGAGCGTACCCGGTGAGGAGGTCGGTCTTCCCTGCAATTACAACGAACTCGACAAACGGTCCGAAATGACCCAAAGTGAGCATGCAGGGGGAAATGCGGATTGCGGTGAACCCAGATGCCCGCGAGGAGCTGCTCGAGTTCCTTCGGCGGGTCGATTGCGAGGCCCGCGCGGACGGCGACGGAGCCGTCGTCGTCGAGGTCCCGGACGCGATCGGCGACGCGCAGGCGCGACTGGAGGTCGACCTCTATCTGAAGGCCTGGCAGGCCAGTCACCCCGATGTCGAGGCGCATTTGCTCGGAATTCCCCGGTCGGGGGTCGAGAGCGAAGCCGAAACATCCGATTGAGCTAGTGACATGCGCCGCCTCCTCGCCATCTCTGCGGCGGGGATCACACTCCTCGCCGCTCAATCCGCCGCCGCCACGATCCGCCCCCAGTACGGGATGTCCCGCGTCGTCCTCGGAATGACGAAGGCGCAGGTCAGGGCACGTCTCGGAGCGCCGATCGGAAGCGGGGGTGGCCGGTTCTACTACGCGCGCCTGTGGGTCGGTTTCCGCCTCGGCCGCGCGGCGGAGATCACGACCACGCGCTCGACCGAGCGAACCGCGTCGGGCATCGGCGTCGACTCTGCCGAGGCAGACGTTCGCCGGGCGTATCCCGCGGTCGTGTGCGCCCCTTCAGGTGGCTTTCGCCGGTGCCGCCTCGGAACCGGAAAGCCCGGTACGCGGGCGACCGACTTCCTCCTCGGACACGGCCACGTTCTTCAGGTGACGGTTCAGCTCCTGCCCGGCTAGCGCACTCTTCGGAACGACCATGACACCCACAGGGGCGGCAGGACTCGAACCTGCAACCCCCGGTTTTGGAGACCGGTGCTCTACCAATTGAGCTACGCCCCTAGGTTCGGCCACGATTGTACTGGCGGCCTTTCCGGGCAGTAGAGTCGCGTCCGTGGCCGCTCGCCAGCGTCGTGCGCTCGGGGCGCTCTTTCTGTTTCTCGCCGTCTTCTTCATCGGTATCGCGGTGACAGCGTTGACAGCGGTAGAAGCAGGAGGCGCTGCTGCCGTGGTGGTCGGTGGCGCAGCCCTCGTTCTCGGCCTCTGGATCGGCAGCTTCGGCCTCCGCGCGCTCCTGGTGCGACGTGCGCGCTGAGGATTTCTCCGCGGCGGCCCGTATTCTCTAAGTCGTGGCGCAGACGGACGAAACCCAGGGCCTCTGGCAGGAGTTCCGGAAGTCCAAGGACAAGGCGGTGCGCGACCGGCTGATCCTGACGTATGCACCTCTCGTCAAGTACGTCGCCGGGCGGCTCGGCAGCGGGCTGCCGGCTCACGTAGACGAGGGCGACCTTGTCTCCTATGGACTCCTCGGTCTGATCGGCGCGATCGAGCGCTACGACCCCGATCGCGACGTGAAGTTCGAGACGTTTGCGCTGGCGCGGATCAAGGGCGCGATCATCGACGAGCTGCGCGCGATGGACTGGGTGCCGCGCTCGGTGCGGGCACGGGCGCGACAGATCGAGCGTGCGATCGCGGAGCTCGAGGCGAAGCTGCACCGCGCACCGACCGACGACGAGATCGCGGGCAAGCTCGGGATCGAAACCGTCGAGCTCGAGGAGAGCCTGACCGAGATCTCGCGCTCGTCGATCGGTGCGCTCGACGAGCTCTGGACGATCTCGTCCTCCGGGGGCGACCAGGTCGCGTTGATCGACACGATCGAAGACACCCAGGGCCCGGAGCCGCAGTCGGCTCTCGCCCAGACGGAGCTCAAGGAAGCACTCGGCGAGGCGATCGCACGGCTGCCGGAGCGGGAGAAGCTCGTCGTCACGCTCTACTACTACGAGGAGCTGACCCTGCGCGAGATCGGCGAGGTGCTCGGAGTCACGGAGTCGCGCGTCTCGCAGCTGCACACGAAGGCGGTCCTGCGCCTGAAGGCCCACCTCGGCGGCGTGCCGGCACGCGAGCCCGTCGAGTAGCTCCCCTTATAAGGCGCGCCCAGCCTCCTTCCCGCTGCGAGCGTAGCGAGGAGAAACGCACGCGTGTGCAACAGCTTCGCTTCGGAACCGTGCCGTTCTGTCCACCACGGATGCCAGGAGGGTTTGGCGGAATGTTGCTCGTCGCCAGGGTGCGATGGTCGTTCCGAGGCAAGGACGCGGGGAGCGCCGATAGTCGTCCCTATCGGTGCGACTGAGGACGCGGCCTCGGGGCGAGCAGCGCGGCCCGGCGGCTCAGCCATATTTCGCCAAACCCTCCTGGTTAAGATCGACTGAACCCAGCCCAGGAGGAGCCCCCGAATGTCTGCAGTCGAGCACGGAAAGATCCGCAACGTCGCCGTCGTCGGTCATCGCGGCACGGGCAAGACCTCGCTCGTCGAGGCCATGCTCTTCCAGGCCGGCGCCACGAACCGGCTCGGTGTCGTTGAGCAGGGCACAACCGTCTCTGACTGGGACGAGGACGAGCAAGCACGCGAGATGTCGATCTCGGCCTCCCTCTGCCACCTCGAATGGCAGGGCCGGAAGATCAACCTCATCGACACTCCCGGCGAGCCGAGCTTCCAGGGCGACGCGATCTCGTCGCTGCACGTCGTGGAGGGAGCGCTCGTCACGGTCAGCGGCGTCATGGGCGTCGAGGTCCAGACAGCGCGCAACTGGCACCGGGCTGAGGAGCTCGGGCTCGCGCGCGTCGTCTTCGTCAACATGCTCGACCGCGAGCGCGCCGACTTCTACCGCACGCTCGAGCAGCTCCGCGCGCAGCTCGGCCCGCAATGCGTGGCGATTCATCTGCCGATCGGGTCCGAGCATGAGGTGAGCGGGATCGTCGACCTGCTGCACATGACGGCGTACACGAGCCCCAACGGCGAGCGCGAGGGAAAGCCCGGCGAGATCCCGGCCGAGCTCGCCGATCAGGTCGAGCAGTACCGCACGCAGCTCCTCGACTCCGTTGTCGAGACTGACGAGGGCCTGATGGAGCGCTATCTCGATGGGCAGGAGCTCTCGCCGGAGGAGGTCGCCGCAGCCATGAAGACGGCCGTCACCCGCGGAGAGCTCTTTCCGGTCGCGTGCGGGGTGTCGACGGAGAACCTCGGTACGACAGCAGTGCTCGACCTGCTCGTCGAGGGCATTCCGTCGCCGGCCAAGAAGGGCGCGCCGATTCAGATCGAAGGGGCCCAGAATGCGGCCTTCGTCTTCAAGACCGTGGCCGACCCCTTCGCGGGTCGCATCAACATCTTTCGCGTGCTCACCGGCAGGATCGGCTCGGACTCGACAGTCGCCAACGTGCGCACGCACGACAAGGAGCGCGTCGGCCAGTTGCTGACGCTCCAGGGCAAAGAGCACGAGCCGGCTGATGAGTTCGGCGAGGGCGACCTCGGCGCGGTCTCCAAGCTGAAGGACGTCCGGACGGGGGACCTGCTGCTCGACACAGACCGCGATATCGAGCTGCCGAGCCTCGAGTTCCCCGAGCCGGTGATGAGCTTCGCGATCACGCCCAAGGCCAAGGGGGACGAGGAGAAGGTCGCTACCTCGCTGCGCCGTCTGAGCGAGGAGGATCCGACCCTGCACATGCAGCGCGACCAGCAGACCGGGGAGCAACTCCTCTCGGGGATGACCCAGATGCATGTCGAGGTCGCCGTCGACCGCCTCAAGCGCCGCTTCGGCGTCGAGGTCGACCTGCGCCAGCCGCGCGTCCCCTATCTTGAGACGATCCGGAAGGAGGCAAAGGGCCACGGGCGCTACAAGAAGCAGACCGGTGGGCGCGGCCAGTTCGGCGACTGCCACATCGTGCTGGAGCCCCTCGAAGGGCACACCGGCTATGAGTTCGAGGACAAGATCGTCGGCGGGGTGATCCCGCAGGGGTTCCGGCCTGCGGTCGACAAGGGGATTCAGGAGGCGATGCTGCGGGGCGAGCTCGCGGGGGCGCCTGTGCAAGGCGTGCGGGTCCGGCTCGTGGACGGCTCTTACCACACGGTGGATTCCTCCGAGATGGCGTTCAAGATCGCCGGCTCGATGGCCTTCAAACAGGCCTACGAGGCGGCGGATCCCGTGCTCCTCGAGCCGATCATGGAGGTCGACGTGACCGTCCCGGATGACACGGTTGGCGCGGTGAACGGCGATCTCAACTCGCGGCGCGGGCGCCTGCAGGGAATGGAGCCCTCCGGCGGCATGACCCACATCAAGGCCGAAGCGCCGATGGCAGAGATGCTGACGTACGGTCAGGCGCTGACCTCGATGACCGGCGGGCGAGGCGATTACCACATGCAGTTCCTGCGCTACGACGAGGTGCCCAGCCACGTCGCGCAGAAGCTGATCGAGGAGACGAAGAAGGAGCGAGAAGAGGCCAAAGTCTAGTTTTCGAAGACTGGATTTCTCCGAGAACGCGTGGTGTGCGAAGGCAGGCAAAGCCCACCTCCGCGGCGTTTCGATCCATGAGCCCCTGTCCGAGGCGCTGAGCCCAGCAAGACCCTCTGCGGGCAGGCCGTCGCTATAGTCGCCGGTCATGCGGGGCTCCCGAACTGTCACGGCGCCGGTTTGCGCGATCTGCGATCGGTCACTCCTCGTCGGCGAGCGCACGACCCGGTTCTCGTCCGACGGCGAGGACTTCGTCGACGTCTGTCCGCTCTGTCAGAACATCGCTGCCGAGCAGGGCTGGCTGAAGGAAGGCAGCCCGACGACGCCGACGTTCGAAGAGGAGCCGCGGCGGAGGAAGTTCAGCCTCGGCGCGTTCCTCGATCCTCGCCGCGCCACACCAGAGGACACGCTCGCACCGGAGCCGATCCTGCGCCGACTCTCCGAACCGGAGCGCGCAATGGTCGAAGCGGCCGACCTCTTCAACGCGAGCCCCTACCGGCGCACCGTCGGTGGGATCGGCAAGAGCCTCGGTAAGCCGCATGCGAGCGTCGTGCCGCTCTCCGGAGTGAACACCGAGGTCGTCGTCACGGTCGCCTGGGACATCTCCTGGTACCAGTACCGCGTGCTCTTCGACTCGGCTCAGCCCGTTCGTCTCGCCGAGCGCGGCCACGAGCTGAGCGAGCTCGAGCCGTCATTCAGGACGTGGAACGCCCGGGTCGATCCCGACGGCCGCGTGGTGCCCGAAATCGCCCGTCTCTAGGTACCGCCCTACAATCAGAGCAGGATGATCTACTGCGTGATCCCACGCGAGCTCGAGGACGAGCTCTTCGGCAAGATGGTCGAGTACTACGCGGACAACCCGAACGTGACCGTCATGCTCGAACGCCGCGAGGGCCCCGATCGCCGCAGCGTCCGGCAGACCGGCGGCAAGCGCGAGATGCGCGACCGGCGCCGCCCCCGGATCCCGGGCACGTTCCTCGAGGCCGAGGGCTCGGAGGCCGACGACTAACTAGTATCCGCGCCGTGGCCATCCTGGGCGCAAAGACCTTTCAGAACTACATTGCCGGCGAGTGGGTCGACGCCGCCTCCGGCGACACCTTCGAGAGCAGCAGCCCTGCGAACGGCGAGACGATCGGGGTCTTCCCGCGCTCCAGCGCCGAGGACGTCGAGCGGGCGGTTGCCGCAGCGAAGGAGGCGTACGAGGACTGGCGGCTCGTCCCGGCGCCCAAGCGAGGGGAGATCCTCTTCCGCTTTGCGCAGCTCCTGAGCGAGAGCAAGGAGGACCTCGCGCAGTTGATGGCGCGCGAGATGGGCAAGGTGCTGCCGGAGGCGCGTGGCGACGTGCAGGAGGCCATCGACATGGCCTACTACATGGGCGGCGAGGGCCGGCGGCTGTTCGGCCAGACAACGCCGTCCGAGCTCCGCGACAAGTTCAACATGAGCGTGCGCCAGCCGATCGGCGTCGTCGGCGTGATCACGCCGTGGAACTTCCCGATCGCGATTCCCTCCTGGAAGATCCTGCCCGCTCTCGTCTGCGGGAACACCGTCGTCTTCAAGCCTGCGACCGACACGCCGGCGCTCGGCGAGCGCTTCGTGGAGCTGCTCAACGAGGCGGGGGTGCCGGCAGGCGTCGTCAACGTCGTCCACGGGGGTGGAGGACAGGTCGGGAACGCGATCGTTACACACCCGGACGTGCCCGTGATCACGCTCACGGGCTCACGCGAGACCGGCGTCCAGGTGACGAAGGACGCGGCCGACCGTCTCAAACACGTCCACCTCGAGCTCGGCGGCAAGAACGCGATCATCGTCCTCGACGACGCCGACCTCGACCTCGCCGTCGAGGGAATCGTCTGGTCTGCCTTCGGCACCTCCGGCCAGCGCTGCACCGCCGCGAGCCGCGTGATCGCGCACGAGTCGGTCTACGACGAGCTCGCCTCCCGGCTCGTCGCGGAGGCCGAGAAGCTGCGGCTCGGCGTCGGCTGGGAGGAGGACACGGACGTCGGGCCCGTCATCAACCAGTCGGCGCTCGAGAAGATCCACTCGTACACGACGATCGGCCGGGACGAGGGCGCGACCTTGCTGACCGGCGGCGAGGTCGCCTCGGACAACGGGCTCGACAAGGGCTTCTACTACCGGCCGACGATCTTCGGAGACGTCGATCCGGGGATGCGCATCGCCCAGGAGGAGATCTTCGGGCCGACTGTGGCCGTGATCAAGGTGCAGGACGTCGACGAGGCAGTCCGGGTCTCGAACGGGATCAAGTACGGCCTCTCGTCCTCGATCTTCACCGGCAATGTGAACACGGCGTTCCGCGCCATGCGCGACCTGAAGGCAGGAATCACGTACATCAACGCCGGGACGATCGGAGCGGAAGTGCACCTGCCCTTCGGCGGCGTCAAGGACACGGGCAACGGCCACCGGGAAGCCGGCCAGGCCGCGCTGGATTTCTTCACCGAGTGGAAGTCGATCTACGTCGACTACTCGGGAAAGCTCCAGCGCGCCCAGATCGACACGGACTAGCTCGCGGCCTGTTCAGCGTTTCTGCTCGCGAGCCTGCAGGTCCGTGAGCAGTTCCTCGAGCGCCGTCCTCAGCCGCTGCGTGGCAATCACGGCGGCCTCGCGTCGGGGAAGCGTGCGCAAGTCGTCGATGACCACCGGCGGTCCGCACAGGATGCGGATCCTGCCCAGGCGGGTGAGCCGGTCGGTTCCCATGATCGCCATCGGGACGAGCGGCGCATCCGCCTGGAGGGCTACGAGAGCCGCTCCCCGATGGAAGGGGTCGCGGAGCTTCGTCCAATCCGTCTTCCCCAGCCGCGTCCCCTCCGGAAAGACCAGGACGATTTCGCCTTCTCTGACGATGTCTGCGGCCGTCTCGAGCGCATCGATGTCGCCGCGGCCGCGGCGCACCGGGAATGCGCCCAGGGTGCGGAGCGCGCCTCGCAACGGGAAGCGAAAGAGATCGGCCTTCGCCATGAATCTGAGCTGTCGTGGGAAGAACGGATAGGAGAGCGGCCAGGGATCGACGATCGAGAGGTGATTGGGGGCGAGAACGAAGCCTTGCCCGACGGGAAGCTGCTCGGCGTCGTAGACCCGTATTCGATTGAACGCCCGGAGCAGCGGCGCCACGAACACTCCGCACAGGAAGTAGGCGACCGTCGGTCTCTTCGATCCCTTTCGGACACTCGTCGTCGCCATCGACTGTGCATATCACAGTTCGGGGCGAGGACAACACGCCCGGCACTTCGGGGCAAGCGCCTTCTCGGGCCGGCGCAGGACGTTAGCCTTGGTCGGTGGCACAGCAAAACCGGAAGCTCGTCGTCTTCGTTCCGGCCGAGGCGCTGGACGCGCTGCGGGAGGCGCTCTTTGCCGCCGGCGCCGGCCGCATCGGCGACTACGAGCGCTGCTCCTGGTATACGGAAGGGACGGGCACTTTCCTGGCCCGCGAGGGCACTGCGCCGGCGGTCGGCGAGCCCGGCCGCGAGGAGCGGGTGCCCGAGCTTCGGCTCGAAACGGTCTACCCCGCCGCACGCGAGTCGGAGGTCGTCGAGGCGCTCCGCAGAGCGCATCCGTACGAGGAGCCGGCCTTCGACTGCTATTTGCTCGCGTGAAGGCCCGGCTCTTCACTGACGGCGGCGCCCGCGGGAATCCCGGCCCGGCTGCCTACGGATACGTGGTCGAGGCCGAAGACGGCACCGTCCTCGCGGCGCACGGGGAAGCGATCGGCGTCGCGACGAACAACGTCGCCGAGTATCGCGCGCTCGTCGAAGGCCTACGGAAGGCGTGTGAGCTCCAGATCGACGAGCTCGAGGTCGTCTCCGACTCGGAGCTCCTCGTCCACCAGATGCGAGGGGATTACAAGGTCAAGAACGAGGCGCTGCGCGAGCTCTGGCTCGACGCGAACGACCTCGAGCGCAAGCTCCGGAAAGTCACGTACACAGCCGTCCGCCGCGAGCACAACGAGCTCGCCGACCGGCTCGTGAACGAGGCTCTCGACAAGAGTGGGTCGTGAAAAGCGTGGCTATACTCGGTTGAATCGCGGATGTAGCTCAGTTGGTAGAGCGTCTGCTTGCCATGCAGAAGGTCGAGGGTTCGAGCCCCTTCATCCGCTCTCGCTTCCCTGACCGGCTTTCCGCTCCCGCCCGGCAGAGCCGGGCTCCGCGGGAAGCCTCACGCCGCTCCGCACCCTCCTGCGAGCGGCCCTTGCGACCCAGCAATGTTCCGCTCGCATACGGGCACGGAGCGGCGCGTCAGGAAACCGAGAGTGAGGAGGCGCTGAGTCGACGGCGAGTCCCATCCCTGACCGGCGAGCCCTCCCGCGCGGCAAAAGCCCCGCTCCGGCGGGGTCTCTTGCTGCCTAGCCCCGCGGATAAGTAGAGGCGGGCGCTTGCGACGCCCGCCTCTGTTAGCGCCGGACGTGGTCTTCCGGCGCGCCACAACGGTGCACCTACGACCCTGGTGGTAGCCGTCCTGGTGCCTTCGGTGACTTCGGGGCCGCCGCGATGGGAGTCCCAGTCGCAGTCGCTCCGTGACTCTTGACCGCAGGCTTGCCCGGATTCTTCGTGGGTGGCATCGGTCCGCTTACTCCGCCCTTGACGTCCTCGCCCTCCTGCTCGGAGACATCGAGATCTCGGATGTCCTTTTGCTCGCTCACTAAAAATTCACCTCCTCATCCCTCGTCGAGCGTTGTGCGCGCAACACTACAAGGCCTGGGTCGTCGGGGACGCGACATTGACGACAGTGCTCCAACATAGGGAGAATCGTTGTTCAGACGGGCCCAGAGAGCAGATTTCAGACGCTTGAGGAGGTGACGCCAGATGAGCGCCCAGGAGCGCGAGGAAATCAGCGATCTCGAGGTTTCCGCCGGGGAAGGAAACGTCGCGGGCGGAAGGAGAAGTCCGACCGCTCCGCCGGTGCGGAGTGATCCACCGGTGGTCGGCGCTCCTGGCGCGTTCCCAGGCTCGGTAGTCCGGCCGTGAGCCCGCCGCCGCGATCTGTCCTCGAGCGGCCGCTGTTCTCGATCGCCGACCGCATCTATCGCTGGCAGGACGTCCTCGACGCGGGTCGGCACTGGGGTGATCTCACCGCGCTCGAACGGCAGGCCGCGGAAGGCATCGTTGCGCTGGATCGCGCCGCCACGGCCGGATCTTCGCTCGGCGAGGCCGAGATCGAGGCCGAGGAGGATAGCTTCCGGCACGAGCACAAGCTGCTCGCGGCCGACGAGATGACGGCCTGGCTCGCGCGCTGGGAGCTGGCGTACGACGACTTGCTCGCGTACCTCGGCCGCGAGGTGGCGCGAGCGGAGCTCGACGGTCGGCTCGAGGAGTCGATGGCCTCCTATCCGCCGGATCGGGATCGCGTCGCCGACGCCCTCTGGCCCGAAATTGTTTGCTCTGGGGCGCTGGCCGAATGGGCCTGGAAGCTCGCCGGGCAGCTCGCCTTCGCCGAGGCTCTGGGTGTCTCGTCGGCCAGTTCGCTGGCCGACGTCGAGCAGGCGTCAGAGGAACGCTCGAGGCGCTTGCTGACGCGCGAGGCGACGGCTAGGGCTCTCGAGGCACGCCGCTCGGACTGGGTCCGGGTCGAGTGCACCGTTCTCGAGCTGCCCGACGAAGGGATGGCCCGGGAAGCGGCGCTCTGCGTTGCAGAGGAAGGCATGTCGCTACCCGAGATCGCCGCCAGAGCCGGCGTCTCGGTCGCCGAGCGCACGTTTTCGCTCGAAGAGGCTGGACCCGAGCTCGCGCAGCCGCTCCTCGGCGCCACCGCGGGCGACGTGGTCGGCCCGGTCGCAATCGGCGAGCTGTTCGTGTTCGCGGCCTTGCGTGCCAAGCGCGCCCCCTCGTTCGACGACCCGGTCGTGCAGACTCGGGTGCAGGAGGAGGTCAGACGGCATGCGATCGACACAGAGATCGGGAAGCGGATCCGGTGGCATGAACGGCCCTGAAACCTCGCGGCGAGCTGACGCCGCGGCGATCCTCGCCGACCTGCCGATGTTGAAGGCGTTGCCGGAGGACGCGCGCAGGCTCGTCGTCGAGAGCTTCGAGCCCGAGTCGTTCGGCTTCGGAAGCTCGATCGTGGAGGAGGGCGAGACGGGCGACGCCCTCTACGTCGTCGTCTCCGGCGCCGCACGAGTGCTCAAGCACAAGGAGAACGGCGACGAGGTCTCGGTCGAGATGCTCGGCCCGGGCGACGTCTTCGGCGAGATGGCGTTGCTCGAAGGGATACCGAGGACCGCAACCGTGCGGGCGAACACCGCGGTCGACGCACTCAGGCTCGACGGGGCCGTCTTCAGGGGGCTCGTTCGGCTGAAGCCCGAGATCAAGGATCATTTCGAGCGCGAGGCCGAGCGCGGCCGCCTGCGCTACCTCTTCCGCCTCTCGTCGAACCTCTTTCGCATCCGGGCGGAGACACTCGACGAGCTCATCGACGCGCTCGAGCGGGTAACGGTCGACAAGGGAGAGGTCGTCATCCGGCAGGGCGAGGCCTCGAGCCGGATGTACTTCGTCGAGAGCGGTCGGCTTCGGGTCGTCTGGCAGACCGAGGAGCGCATCCGGGGCGACATCGCCTACAAGAGGCGCGGCGACTTCTTCGGGGAGCACTCGCTGCTCCGCGGCACGGCGACCGCGAACGTCGAGGCGGTGACTCCGGCGACGCTGCTCGCGCTCGGGGAGAGAGACTTCTGGCGGCTCGCCGAGGGCGACGAGACGTTCCGCGCCGTGTTCGAGGATCAGATCGCCAGCTACGACTTCAGGTTTGTCGCCCGCGTGCCGCTCGATTTCGCCGAGGAGCTCCTGCCGGCGGATTCGGCGGTGCAGGAGATCGTCGGCCTGGAGCAGGTCGACGAGGTTCGCGACGCACCACCCCCGGACGGGGCGGTGGGCGAGGAGTGGGCCCGCGAGGAGACAGGCACCCCACACAGTCGGATCAAGCGTTTTCCCCACGTGTGGCAGATGGACGAGATGGACTGCGGCGCCGCCTGCCTGGCGATGGTCTGCCGTCACTTTGGGCGAGGAGTCAGCCTGCCGCACATCCGTAAGGCCGTCAACATGGGTGTCGACGGCACGAGCTTGACCGCGATCGCGGCCGGCGCCGAGTCGCTCGGTCTGCGCGTCCGCTCCGTCAAGGCCTCGAAGTCACGTCTCGACGAGCTGCCGCTCCCCGCCGTCTGCCACTTCGAGGGAAACCACTGGGTCGTGCTCTTCGACACGGACGATCGTCGAGTGCGCCTGGCCGACCCCTCACGCGGAGTCGTCCGCATGAAGCGCTCGGAGTTCGAGAAGAAATGGTCGGGATTCGCGGCGCTTCCCGCCTACGGGCCAGGGCTTGAGGATGCGCCGCTCGGCGAGACAAAGGTGCGCTGGCTTTGGCAGTTCTTCCGCCCCTTCGCACGCACGCTCGCGCTCGCCGCCCTCCTGGCCCTAGTGGCCGCAGGCCTCCAGATGGCGCTGCCCGTCTTCATCCAGCAGATCTTCGACAGGCTCGTAAAGGGGAATCTCCACGCAAGCCTGCTCTACCTGCTTCTGGCCGGCATGAGCGGCGTTCTCGTCCTGTTGATCGCGGCGAATCTTCTCCAGCGCTACGTGCTGAGCCGCGCCGCCGTGACCCTCGACCGGAGGACGCTCGACTTCCTGACCGCGAAGCTGCTCGCCCTACCTATGAGCTACTTCCACTCGCGCCGGACGGGCGACATCCAGCGCCGCCTCGCCGGCATGCGCGAGGTCCGGTCGTCGATGGTCCTCCAGGGGGTCAGCGGGCTGACGGCGCTGGCGACGCTCGGCGTCGCGCTGACGCTGATGACGATCTACGACTGGCTCCTCACGCTCGTCTTCCTGGCGACAGTGCCGGCCTACGTCGGACTGATGCGCTTTTCGCAGCACCGACTGCGCCCGATGTTCAGCGACCTCGAGGAGGCTTTCGGACGCTACAACTCGTTCCAGATCGACGCGATCAAAGGCATCGAGACCGTCAAGTCGGTCGGCGCGGAATATGCGTTCCGCAGGCGGATGGTCACCCAGTTCACGAGCCTCGCTCAGCGCATCTTTCGGGCGGACTTCACGATCATGTCCTACGAGGCGGTGATCCAGATCGTGAGCCTGGTCACGATCGTCCTCTTCCTCTGGGTCGGCGCGCTCCGCGTCATGGACGGCGCGATCTCGATCGGCGCGCTCGTGGCGTTCCAGGCGCTCGTGCTGATGGCGAACGGTTCGCTGGTTGTCCTGCTCGACATCTGGGACGACCTCCAGTACGGGAAGGTTCTTCTCAACCGCCTGAACGACATCGTCGAGCACGAGCCGGAGCAGGGCGTCGACGGCTCCGCGCTCACGCCGGTCGAGACGATCCAGGGGCGGGTCGAGCTGAAGAACGTCGGCTTCCGCTATTCGCCATTCTCGCCGTCCGTGCTGGACGGGATCACGCTCAGTGTCGAGCCGGGCACGATGGTCGCGATCGTCGGGCGCAGCGGCTCGGGCAAGACGACGCTCGTCCGCTGCCTCTCCGGCCTGCTCGAGCCAACATCGGGCATGATCAGCTACGACCACGTCGACATGCGCACACTCCGCTATCGCGACCTGCGGCGACAGATCGGCTACGTCCTCCAGGACAGCTATCTGTTCGACGACACGATCGCGCGCAACATCGCCTTCGGGGATGAGGAGCCTGACATGGACCAGGTCGAGTGGGCCGCCCGCGTTGCGAACGCCCACGAGTTCGTCGAACGGATGCAGCTCGGCTACGAGACGAAGATCGGCGAGTCGGGCCTGCGGCTCTCCGGGGGACAGGCTCAGCGGATCGCGATCGCACGGGCTCTCTACCAGAAGCCGCCGGTGCTCGTGTTCGACGAGGCGACGAGCTCCCTCGACACCGAATCGGAGCGGGCCGTCCAGGCGAACGTCGACCAGGTCTTTCAGGGACGGACGTCGTTCGTGATCGCGCACCGGTTGAGCACGATCCGCGATGCCGACGTCATCGTCGTCCTCGAGAAGGGGCGCCTTGCCGAGCAGGGCTCCCACGAGGAGCTGATGAAGCGCGAGGGCATGTACTACTACCTGGTGAGCCAGCAGCTCGCGCTCTGAGCTCCTGATGCCCGAACTCCCGACCGGGACCGTCACCCTCTTCTTCACCGACGTCGAGGGCTCGACGAAGTTGCTGCAAACGCTGGGCCGCGAGCGCTACGTCGAGGCGCTCGACGCGCACCGGCGGCTCTTACGCGAAGCCTGCGCGGCCCACGGCGGGGTCGAGGTCGAGATGCAGGGTGACAGCTTCCATTTCGCCTTCGCAAGCGCGCGCCAAGCCGCCGAGGCGGCCGCCGCCGCCCAGCGCACGCACGCCGGCCACCCGTGGCCGGGCGAGCCGCTCCGCGTCCGGATCGGCCTCCACACCGGCGAGCCAACGAGCCACGGCGGGCTCTTCGCCGGCCTCGACGTCCATCGCGCCGCCCGGATCATGGGCACCGCCGAGGGAGGGCAGGTGCTCGTCTCGCAGACGACCCGCGAGCTGCTCGCCGGGGAGCTCGAGCTGCGCGACCTCGGCGAACGAGAGCTCAAAGACCTGAGCGAGCCGGAGCGAATCTACGAGCTCGTGGTCGAGGACGGCGAGCCCGTCGAGCGAGCGGAGCCGGTGCGCGAGGAGCGAAAGCTCGTCTCCGTCCTCGTCGCCGAGCTCGTCGGTCTTAGCGACTCCGATCCGGAGGACTTTCAAGCGAGCCTCGTTCCCTACCAGGCCCGCGCCACGGAAGAGATCGAGCGCTTCGGCGGGAGCGTCGAGAAGGTCGTCGGCGAGTCGGTGACGGCGCTCTTCGGGGCTCCGCTCGCCCACGACGACGACTCCGACCGAGCGGTGCGGGCAGCACTTGCGCTCCGCGAGACGATCCAGGAGGACGCAGAGGATCGCCACTGGCGGATTGGGATCACGACCGGAGAAGCGATCGCCCGCCTCGGCGCCCGGTCCGAGACGGGCGACCTGAGCGCATCAGGCGACGTCGTCAACACGGCCGCGAGGCTCCAGGCGGCAGCGGGAACCGACGCAATCCTGGTCGACGAGACGACCTACCGGGCGACGGAGCGAGCGATCGACTACCGGGAGGCGCAATCCGTCGAAGTGACGGGCAAGGCGGAGCCGGTGGCCGTCTGGGAGGCGGTCGCTGCTCGGGCACGACTGGGCACGGACGTCCGTCAGTTCGGCAGCACGCCGCTCATCGGCAGGGAGCGCGACCTTGCGACGCTCGTTGCCGCCGTCGGCCGCGTGCGGGAGGAGCGCGAGCCGCAACTCGTCACGCTCGTCGGCGTGCCCGGCATCGGCAAGAGCCGGCTCACGTTCGAGCTCTTCAACGCCCTCGAGCAGGAGCCGGAGCTCTTCAGCTGGCTGCAGGGGCGCAGCCTGCCTTACGGCGAGGGCGTCAGCTTCTGGGCGCTGGCCGAGATCGTGAAGGCGCAGGCGGGGATCTTCGAGAGCGACGATGCCGAGAGCTCAGGGGCCAAGCTGCTCGAGGCGATCGAATCGCAGGGCGTCGACCCCGCCGAGGTGGGGTGGCTCGAGCGGCACCTTCGCCCGCTTGTCGGTCTGCAGGCCGACCAGGAGCTCTCGGGCGACCGCCGCGACGAGGCGTTTGCCGCCTGGCGGCGCTTCCTCGAGGCGCTCGCCGAGGAGCGTCCGCTCGTCGCCGTCTTCGAGGACCTGCACCTTGCCGACGAAGGGCTGCTCGACTTCGTCGACCACCTGGTCGAGTGGGCAAGCGGGGTGCCGCTGCTCGTCCTCTGCACCGCCCGCCCGGAGCTCATCGGTCGGCGGTCGGGCTGGGGAGGCGGCAAGGCGAACTCGACGACGCTCTCGCTCGCGCCGCTCTCCGACGAGGAGACGGCGCATCTCGTACACGCGCTCCTCGAGCAACCGCTGCTCGAGGCCGAGCTCCAGGCGACGCTGATCGCGCGCGCGGGGGGAAACCCGCTCTACGCGGAAGAGTTCGCCCGCCTCGTCGGCGAGGGCAGGCAGCTGCAGCAGCTCCCGGAGAGCGTGCAGGGGATCATCGCTGCTCGCCTCGACGCGCTCTCGGAGGCCGAGAAGGAGCTGATCCAAGATGCGGCGGTGATCGGGAAGGTCTTCTGGCTCGGAGCCCTGACCCAGATGGGCGGGCATGAGCGCGCCGCCGCCGAGCGGGGCCTGCACGCGCTCGAGCGCAAGGAGTTCCTACGCAGGGAGCGCAGCTCGTCCGTCGCCGGCGAGAGCGAGTACGCCTTCGGCCACCTGCTCGTCCGCGACGTCGCCTACGGCCAGATCCCGCGCGGCCGGCGCGCCGACAAGCATCGCCTCGCGGCCGAGTGGATCGAGACAATCGGGCGGCCCGACGACCAGGCTGAGCTGCTCGCCCACCACTATTTGGCCGCGCTCGAGCTCGCTCGCGCCGCCGGGCGCCCGCTCGACGAGCTCGAGACGCCCGCCCGCCTCGCGCTCCGCGACGCGGGCGAGCGCGCGGCGGCGCTGAACGCCTTCGCTTCGGCGGAGAGCTACTTCAAGGCCGCACTCGAGCTCTGGCCACTCGACGATGCCGAGCGGCCCCGGCTTCTCTTCGCCTACGGGAAGATGCTGGCGATCACCGAGGAGGCCGGCGACGAGATGCTGCGCGAGGCAGTGGAGGCTCTCCGCGCCGTCGGCGACAGCGAAACAGCGGCCGAGGCGGAGGTGCTGCTCGCCGAGCTCGCCTTGTACCGGGGAGACCGAGCGCACGCCTTCGAGCTCCTCGACCAGGCCGCCGGGCTCCTCGAAGGCGCCGGGGCTTCACGATCGAAGGCCCTTGTCCTCAGCACCCTCTCTCGCTTCCGTATGCTCGCCGACGAGTATCAGGAGGCGATCCGGCTCGGCCGCCAGGCGCTCGAGCTCGCCGAGCGGCTTGGGCTCGAAGAGATCCGCGCCCATGCGCTCGACAATGTCGGCGTGGCGCGGGTAAACATGGGAGACGCGGGCGGAGTCGCCGACCTCGAGCGGAGCATCGAGATCGCGCTCGCCGCGAGCTCGCGCGAGTCTGTACGCGCCTACATGAACCTGGGACAGGCCTACTGGGTGCTCGGCGACCGGCGCCGCAGCTCGCGCGCGGAAGAGGAAGGCCTGACCGCTGCCCAGCGGTTCGGCGGCAGGGGAATCGCGCGGGCACTCCGAGCCAATGGCATGGAGAACGAGTTCATTGCCGGCCGCTGGGACGAGGCCCTGCGCCTCGCCGACGAGTTCATCGCCGAGACGGAGGCAGGATCACCACACTACTTCGAGGGGACTCCGCGCTATATCCGCGGGGCGATCCGGCTCGCCCGCGGCGACACGGAGGGAGGGCTCGCCGACGCCGAGCGCGGGCTTCAGGTCGCGCGCGCGGCCGGCGCCTCGGTGTATTGCCCCTTGCTCGCGTTCCACGCAGAGGCACTCCTTGCGAGCGGACGGGCGCAGCAGGCGAAGGCTGCCGCCGAGGAGGCGCTCGCGCTCGCGCGTGAGAACGCCGTCGTCTTTGCGGGGTTCTGGCCGGTTCTGATCCGCGTCCTCGCAGCCCTCGGTCGCGGCGACGAACTGCTCGCAGCGACCGAGGCCGCGCCTCCGACGCGCTGGATCGACGCGGCGAGGCTCTACGCCGGCGGCGACTTTGCCGGCGCCGCTGAGCTCTACGCGCAGATCGGCTCGCTGCTCGACGAGGCCGACGCGCGCCTGCGCGCCGCCGAGCAGCTCGCCGAGGCAGGTCGGCGCGAGGAGGCCGACGCCCAGCTCGAGCGGGCGCTCGCCTTCTATCGCTCGGTCGGCGCCACGCGTCACGTCCGCGAGGGCGAAGACCTCCTCGCCGCGTCGGCCTGACGCGATCGTGGGAGAAGGTCGAGGGTTCGAGCCCCTTCATCTGCTTGACGGCAGCTTGTTCGAAGCGACGACCTCGAGGGCTGCAGCGACCGCGTGTCGTCTTCTCTTTCGGTCGGCGACGGATTAGCATGATGGGCCGGGTTCGCGACCCGCGCTCATGACGACGACTGACCCCGCCTACAAGACGATGTTCGAGTCGCGGTTCGAGGCCCTGATGGACGTCTCGCTGATCGACACGATCATGAAGCGCCGCTCCCGGCGCTTCGCCCTGGGGCACGATCTGGACGGCGGGCCGCTCACGTACAAGAGCGCACACGAGGCGCGGCCTCTAACCAAGGAGGAGGAGGCGGTCATCGTCTTCGCCGGCTCCGGGTTCACGGGCTACACGTTCGGCGAGGCGCCCTACGCGCCCGGCAAGATGCCGGAGTCGAGCAACGGGAACATCATGGTCAGCACCCTCGGCCGGACGATTGCGTCCCCGGACGGCGTCAACTCGTCGATCCTCTTCGTCTTCAACGACGACGGCGCCTTCCAGATCAGACGGCCGAAGGACTACCCGGCGGACGAGCTCGCCGAGCTCGCCGAGCTGGCCAGGCGACACGAGTTCGTCGAGCTCTACGAGCGGGCGAGGATTCGCGTTGCTGATCGCCGCCCCGAGGTGGAGCGCCGGCCGCCCCAGACCCCGCCGTTCAACCGCTGGTCGGCGAACGTTCCCGGCTCGACATACTTCGTGCTCATCAGCGACATCACGCCCTTCGTCTTCTCGCTCCTCTTCTTCCTCCTGGGCGAGGAGATGGGCTTCTGCTTCTTCGACGACCGCAACCACTACCGGCCCGCCGGCCTGAAGCGGTTCATGCGCTCGAAAGGCGGTCACCTGCACGACGACCCCAACGAGTTCCGGGTCGCTGCGATCATCGACTTCGAGAGCTATGCGATGGAGCTTGCCGGCGTCGAGCAGGGCCTGATGCTCCAGAACCTGCAGCTCGCCACCGAGGCTCTGGGTCTCGGCGGCTTCCCGCACTTCGGAGCGCAGAAATATCAGTGGTTCGAAGCGCTCGGCTTCCGCATGGAAGACGTGCCGATCGCCAAGCTGACACGACGGGGCCGAGTCGTGACGACGGCGATGAATCTCCTGGGGAAGAACCCGATCATCCCGCACCCGCTCGGGCTCGAGGTCGACGGCAACGTGACCGTGAAGCCCTATTGCCCGCCGTGGTACGGCTCGATGGAGGAGGCGATCCACGCTTATCTCGACACGAAGTTCGGCGCGAACGGCGTCTACACCGACGGACGCTCGGGTGCCTGGAAAGACACTCCCGGCCTGCAGAAGCAGGTCGCGAGGCACTCGCAGGCGAACATCGACGCGGTCATCGCGTACTGCGAGTACGTCTACGGGGAGTACGGGCGCTTCCCGGGCAACTTCGGGCCCCTGCGCTCGCTGATGGCCTACCAGGCCCATCATCTCGACCTGGAGTTCTACGACCGCTTCTACGCGCCGGGGGCCTACCACGATCTTCATCGCGAGCACTTCGCCCGCTGGCACGGGGAAGACGGCAGCACGAGCAACGAGGCCTAGCCATCGGCCTTCCGGCGAACATCACGACGAACCCCCGGGCGTTCTGGCCGTTCGTCGTCGCCGATTTCGGCTTCGGCGGGCTCTCGGCGCTCTTCCTTGCGCTCCACATGTGGGGCTGGGCGAGCGTCGTACTCTGGATCGGCATCCCGCCGAATCTCTACTTCGCCTTCCCGTCGTTCTTCTACCCGTCCTACGCAATCAAGAGGACGAGCTTCAGCTCGTTTCGCGAGACCGTCTGGCTGCGCAACGCGGGACTGCTCATCTTCATCATCACGGCCGGGCACGTGGTCGCGGCGATCGACCCGGAGCGCTTCCAGGCCGTCGCCTGGCTGACAGTCGGCGGGCGGATGGCTGCGGGTGTCTACTGGCTGATCGTGGCGCTCAGCGAAGCCGTGCCCGTCGAGACGCAGTCGACCCGGTAGCGGTGCGCGTCCTCGTCACCGGGGGCACCGGGTTCGTCGGCAGTCACACGGTCGCCGAGCTCGTCCGCGGCGGTCACGAGGTTCGCCTGCTCGTGCGGGCGCCGGGGCGGATTGCGAAGGCGCTTGCGCCGCACGGGGTGGACGTGGCGGACTATGCGATCGGCGACGTGACCGACGCGGCGGCGGTCGAAGACGGGATGAAGGGCTGTGACGCCGTCCTGCACGCGGCGTCCGTCTACTCGCTCGACGTCCGGGCCGCGAAGGGGCTGAAGGACGCGAACGTCAGCGGGACGGAGACGGTCCTGCGGGCAGCCGAGAAGCTCGAGCTCGATCCCATCGTCTACGTCTCGAGCTTCGCGGCGTTCTTCCCGCCCGACGGCGTCCTCGTGCCAGACCTGCCCGTGAACGATCCGCCCCGGGCGTACTACCGGTCGAAAGCGGAAGCCGAGCGGGTGGCTCGGCGCTATCAGGAGCGCGGCGTCCCCGTCGTCTCGTCGTACCCCGGGGGCGCGTTCGGGCCGCTCGATCCTCACTTCGGGGAGAGCTCGCAGACAGTCGCGAACATCCTCAAGCGCTACATCCCGGTTGCTCCGAAGGGCGGCCTGAGCATCGTCGACGTCCGTGACCTCGCGAAGGCTCAGGCGGCGATGTTCGAGCCCGGCAAGGGCCCTCGTAGATACATGCTCAGCGGGGCGAACGCGCCCTTCTCGTCGATCGTGGAGGTGCTCGAAGAGCTCACCGGGCGGCGCATCCCGCACGCGACGGTTCCGGCCGCGGCCCTCCGTCCGTTCGTCAGGTCGGTCGCGGCCCTCCAGCGCTTCCTTCCCTTCCGCGTGCCGCTCAGCAACGAAGGATTCGACACCATCGTGTGGGACCCGCACGGCGACGACTCCCGAGCGGCGGCGGAGCTCGGCTTGGCGTCCCGGCCGCTTCAGGAGACACTGGCCGACACAGTCCGGTGGATGCACGCGGTGGGCAAGCTCCCGGCCAGGTACGCCGGCAAGCTAGCCGCCGCGTAGGCGCGTTGCCTCTCGTAGCCGCCGACAGGCCGGACTAGACTGAACCGATGGCGCGCGGGACGAGAAGGCGAAGGGTCCTCGTCGTGGTGCTCGTCGTCCTGGCCGCGCTCCTCGCGGCCGGCGGCGTCTCGGCCTACTCGTTCCTCACGCGGGACAAGCCGGTCAACTACACGAGCATCGTCGAGGAGTACAAGTACGGCTCGCTCGGAACGGAGGCGAAGCAGGGGATCCCCTACGAGCTTTGGGCCGTGCTACCGGACGTCTTCCCGGACCTCCTGCCGCCGGGCACCGGTAGCGGCTACCGGCGCTTTGGGTTCATCTACGAGCCGGGCCATGCCCAGCCGATCGGGACGACCTACCGCGAGAAGCCGATCGGGCTCGTCGGCGTCAACTGCGCGGTCTGCCACACCGGCACGTACAGGGTCTCGTCGAGTGCGCCCGAGAACATCGTGCTCGGGATGCCGTCGAACCGCTACCGGATCGAGGAGTACATCGACTTCCTGCGCCGGGTCGGCAGTGACAAGCGGTTCAACTCGGGCACGCTCCTGAAGGCGATCAACCATCGCTTCCCGGGCCGGCTTTCGTGGGGTGAGCGCCTGTTCTGGCGCTTCGCCGTGATCCCAGAGACCAAGAAGGGCTTGCGAAAGCTCAACAAGGACTTTGGCTGGTCCGACAGCCGTCCCCCGTTCGGGCCGGGCCGCGTCGACACGTTCAACCCGCTGAAGGTGCTCGCGCACTTCGACATGAGCAAGGACCACACGGTCGGGACGGTCGACTTCCCGTCGATCTGGAACCAGGGGATCCGTCGCGGCATGAGCCTCCACTGGGACGGAAACAACACGAGTCTCCTCGAGCGCAACATCTCGGCCGCGCGCGCGGTCGGTGCGACGGACAACTCGCTCGACTTCCACCAGATGACCCGCCTTGTGAACTGGCTGCTCACACTGCCGTCGCCGAAGTATCCGGGCCACATCGACCGGGCGCTCGCGAGCAAGGGCGAGACGATCTACGGCCAGCAGTGCGCGTCATGCCACGACCTCGGCGGCTCTCTCGTCGGCAAGGTGACGCCTATCGCGCAGATCGGCACAGACCGTCACCGTCTCGACTCGTTCACGCCGCAGCTCGCCCACCAGCTTGACACCGAGGTCGGGAAGGGGAAGCCCTGGCACTTCCGGCACTTCCGCAAGACGCACGGCTACGCGAACCTCCTACTCGACGGGCTCTGGCTTCGCGCCCCATATCTCCACAACGGCAGCGTGCCGAACCTCCGCACGCTGCTCTTCCCTGCGGAGCGGCCGACCGTCTTCTACACGGGCTACGACGTCTACGACTGGCAGGACGTCGGCTTCGTCTCCTCCGGCCCGGCAGCGCGCCGCGAGGGCTTCCGGTACGACACCCGGCTGCCGGGCAACGGCAACCAGGGCCACCTCTACGGGACGACGCTCCCGCCGGCCCAGCGACTCGCGATCATCGAGTACCTGAAGACGAAGTAGATGGCCTCGGCGCCGTTTCCGCTGCCGCTGACGCCCTACGAGCGGTTCATGTGGCGGAACGATCGTCCCGGCTATCCCGTCGTGTGGAGCGTCTGGCTGGAGCTTCTGGGTGCGCTCGACGAGCGGCTGCTCGACGAGGCGCTGGCGCAGACGATCGAATGGCATCCCTTCCTGGCGGCCGTCGTCTCGGGCCGCGGGCGGAAGGCCCGGTGGACGTTCGCGAGCTCGGTGCGGCACCGGGTCGAATGGATGGCCGACTCCCGGTCGCCGATCGAGCTGCCTGACATTTCCCGCGAGCCTGGCCTACGGATTGTCGGCAGCAAGCGGGGCGACAACGCGGCTCTCGTCTTCCACTTCAATCACGCCTCGTGCGACGGTGTGGGCGGGATCCAGTTTCTGGGCGACCTGTTCGCTTCGTACTCTCAGCTCGTTGCAGGTGAGAGCCGCGCCGCGCCCGTGCGGTCGCTCGACATACAGACGCTCGGCGACCGCTATCGGAGCACGCGATTCGCTTCTCTCGGTCAGCGGCTCGGTCACGGCGCCAGACTGGCGGCCTGGTTTCCGAAAGGCCTCGCATTTCGGCCCTCGGTCCTGGCCCCTGCTCCAGGGCGGGCAGGGAAGACGAGTCCTCCGGATGCCCACGCGCTCTTCCGGCTCCCGGAAGTGCGGCTCCGAGGCGAGCAGGTGGCTGCGCTGAGAGCGCAGGCGCGCGGAGCCGGGGCCTCCGTGAACGACCTGCTGCTCGCCGAGGCTCTCCTCGCCGTGCAGCGCTGGAACGCGGACAACGGCGGCGGCCGACGCATCCGGCTCTTGATGCCGACGAACCAGCGCCGGCCCGACCAAGCCGAGACTCCGGCGGCCAACATCGTCGGCTTCGAGCCGATCGACCTGGTGGTCGACGACTCGACCGAGTGGGGGAACGTGCTCGCCCAGGTTCGCGATCGAACCGCGGCGGTCAAGAAGCTCCGGCAGCCGAGCTTGATGGACGACTGGATGGCCATCCTCGCGGCGGCGCCGCCGCTGCTGGACGGGCTGCTCAGCTTTCCGTCCGCGCTCTACACGGGAATCGTCAGCAACCTCGGGGCCCCGGCCGACCACTTCTGGTCGCATCTGCCGCAAGAGGACGGGAAGGTGCTCGTCGGCGAGGCGAGACTCGAAGGGATTGGCTTCGCGCCGCCGATTCGGCCGAGATCCGCAATCTCGCTCGGGGTTACTTCCTACGGCGGACAGTTGTCGATTACCGGCAAGGCTTGTCCGCGCACAGTGGGAGCTCCCGGGCTCGCACGGTTCCTCGAGCGTCTCGGGGAGCAGTTCCAGGCCAGGACAGCCGAGCCGGAAGCGCAGCCGGTCGGCTCGCCGGGCTAGCCCGGCAGCTCCCAGCATTCCGCCCACCAGTCGGCGTGCGGCATGCCGCTGCTGCGGCTCAGGCTCAGGAAGGCCTCCACATCGAAGGTCGTGCGGCGCAGTTCCACTTCGAGCCGTCCGTCCGCCGACGTGAGAATCCCGTACTCGGCCCAGGGGGCGATCCGTACGGGCCGGGGCCACCACTCGACGAAAGGCAGGCCGACGCTTCCAGGATTGACGAGAATCGACTTCTCGAACCTGCGGACGAGTTGCAGGTGGGTGTGGCCGCCGACGAGCACGGGCTCCGAGTGGTCCCCGAGCATTCCCCGTAGTTCCTCATCGGGCGTCGTCGCGAAGATCCAGTCGTCGTAGGAGCGCGGCGACCCGTGGAAGAAGAGCGCATCCTGCCCGCCGAGGTCGATCTCGAGCGTCGGCACGAAGCTCCGCATGAACTCTCGATCCTCGTCAGAGAGGAACTGTGCCCACCACTCCGCGGTCTCGACGAGCTTCTTGCCGACCTCGTCCTTTGCGTCCGGCATCCCTTCGAGGAAGCACGCGTCCCAGTTGCCCATTACGACCGGGCAATCGAGCTCCCGAACGCCGGCCAGCGCCTCTCTCGGTTGGGGGCCGACGGCCACGTCGCCCAGGCAGACGATTTGGTCGACGTCAGCTCGTGCGATCTCCGCCAGCACGGCATCGAGCGCGAGCCGGTTGCCGTGGATGTCCGAGATGAGCGCGACGCGCACGTGGGGCCCGAAGTCGGTGGAATGCCGCCGGCCGAAGCCTAATCGGCAGCCGCCATGGCCGTCCGAGGCGTGGACGCCGGCCGCCGCGATCCGGTCCTGACCCACGGGGCGAATGGATTCCTCACGCCCTCCAGCGAAGGCGCAAGCTGAGGGAAGTGCCTGAGCAGGACCGAGCGCATGTCGTTGTCGGCGACCCAGTCGAGCCCGGCCTGTGTGTAGACCTCGGGCCGGTAGTCGGTGGTGAAGAAGCGGTCGCTCTTGAGGCGCCGGGAGGCCATCAGGATGAACACGCGGAACGCGGTGTCGCTGAACCCGAAGCCCTTGGGGAACGGCTCCGTGAGCAGCCCAACCTGCAGGTCGACGGCGTCGATGTCGCCGTCGTAGACCTCTCGGATCTCCTCCTGCCACTGCTTGTTCGGCGTCATCTGTTCGAACGAGGTCACGGGCTTCATGTGAAAGAGCTCGCGGAACTTCGTGTAGCGGGGGACACCTCGCTCTCGCGAGCGGAGCAGGTCGATCGCGGCGAGGTCCATCTTGAAGCCGTCGGGCCGGTCGAAGTGCTGCAGGAAGCGCGGGTAGTTGTGGAGCGTGATTGCGCCCGGGTGCGACGTGGCCATCGAGTACAGCGTGTTCTGCATCGACATCTCGCCTACGCGCTCGCGGGCGTGCAGGGCGTTGAGCTCGGGGAACGTGAGCTCTCCGATCACCTTGTCGTCGAGGGAGCGGAACTCGAACTCGTCCGGGATCAGCGGGTGCATGCGGTAGACCGCGACGAACTCCTCGGTCAGGGAGTAGGGCGTCCCGTGATGGTCGGTCGCTGAGCCCGGGATGCCGCTGATCACCTCGCTCTTGCTGATGCGCCCGAACCGCTTGTGCATCCACTCGCCGGCGAGACCCCACCAGTTACCGCGCATAGCGAGCCTCAAGGTGGGACTGGCCGTGATCGACGGTGTCCAGTCGAGGGTGTGGATCTTCGCGATCAGCGCGCTGTTGATGAGCCGGGCTTTGTCGTAGAGCTGCTGGTCGGACCACGTCGGGTACTCGGCGCGAATTCGGTCGGCGATCGCGTTGTGCTCCATCGAGAACAGGACGTGCAGGGCGTAGAGGCCGTGCCACATCGTCCCCGGCACGTCCGCGTAGTCGAGGCCTTCCTCGAGCTCCTTTGGCAGCGTGCCGTCGGCTTCGATCCGGAGCCTGCCGCCCTCTCCGGTCCGGGCCTTGTCGGCGAATTCCCGGTCGCGTCCGTAGACCTGCGAGCTGTCCCACCAGTGAGTGTCGCCCGTGCACCAGGTCTGGGCTCCGTTCTGGTCGTAGGAGGCGTCACGCGGCGTCCGGCGGATGATCATCGGCTTCTCCGGCCAGTCGTCGTCTTCGCCGACCTCGATCTCGTAGGGGTCCTTCAAGTCGTTCGGGCCGTGGCTGAACCAGTCGTGGACCTCGAACTGGATCCACGCTGCGGCGAGCACGTTCAGCGTCGTCGCGGGAATGAAGCTCTCCCTCGTCATCAGGTCGCGGCTGACCTTTCGAACGCTCGGTGTCGAGAGCCTCGGCTCCTCCTCGGAGAAGGTGTGCTCGAGCGGAACGTTTCGACCGAAACGCGAGCCGGTGCTGCCCATCAGCGGGTCGTCGAGGTCGTTATAGGTGCCGTCCCACGTCCTGGTCGTGAGATACGCGGGCTCGGAGGACCCGTTCGTCTCGGGCACCTCGAGGCCCGTGGGCTGACCGACGTCGAAGAGATTGGCCTCGCGCAGTCGGTTGCGCATGAGGATGAGGAGCGGGGCGCTCAGTGGCAGCGGCAGCCGGTGCCAGCCGAACCGGCGGTCGACCTTGTGTGCAAATTCAGTCAGGCGCTCTCCGAGGCTCATCGCATTCCTTTCGAGGTCGCGG
>JBGOSR010000001.1:0-37726 GCA_041476065.1 Gaiellaceae bacterium | reverse complement strand
CCCTCGCGATCAAGCTCGAGGACCGCGGCCCGGTGCTCTACCGTCAAAGGCGGGTGGGTCAGGACGCGAGCGAGTTCGAGCTCGTGAAGCTGCGGACGATGGTCGTCGGCGCGGAACAGCAGGGCGCCGGCTGGGCGGTGAACCGCGGCGATCCTCGCATTACCCGAGTGGGTCGCGCGCTGCGGCGGCTCTCTCTCGACGAGCTGCCTCAGCTCTGGAACGTCGTGCGTGGCGAGATGAGCCTGATCGGGCCGCGGCCGACGCTCGCCTACCAGGTCGAGCAGTACACGCCTCGCCAACGGAAACGGCTCGACGTGAAGCCCGGCATTACGGGCTGGGCGCAGATCCACGGCCGCGCCTCGCTGCCCTGGGAGGACCGGATCGAGCTGGACGTCTGGTACGTCGAGAACCGCTCCCCGCGCGTCGACCTGAAGATTCTCCTGCGCACGCCGCGTGCGCTCTTCGGCGGGACGTACAAGGGCGAGACCGGCGGCTGGCGGACGAGCTGAGACCCCCCGGCATCAACCTATAGAAGGTGCGCCCGGCCTCCTCCCCGCAGCGATCGTAGCGGGGAAAGTGTGACACGTGTGAAACGCGTTTGCGCCGGAATCGTGATGTTGCAAGAGGGGCGATTCCCCGCGAGTCGTTACCCTCTTTCGCCGTGACAGCGGTCCTCTTCACTTGCGCGGGGCAACGCGTGGACATCGTTTCGGCCTTCGGCCGGGTCGGTGCCACGACCGTTGCTGCCGACGTCAACCCGCTCGCGCCGGCCCTCTACCACGCCGATCGCTACGAGCTCGTCGTCCGCGTGGACGACCCCGGCTACGTATCCCAGCTCGCGGAGATCGTCTCCGAGCACGACATCGACCTCGTCGTCCCGCTCACGGATCTCGACCAGTCGATCCTCGCGGGCACCCGAGACGAGCTCGGCGCAGCCCTCCTCCTGCCTCCCGGGGACGTGGTCGAGCGGATGGGCGACAAGTACCGCGCCCACGAGACCTTCGAGGGTCTCGGAATACCGTCGCCTGCGAGCTGGCTGCCCGAAAATCTCCCGGCGGAGCTCGAGTTTCCGGTGCTCGTCAAGGCCCGAGAGGGCTTCGGCTCGCGACATATCTACGTCGCGCACGACCGCGAAGAGCTCGACTTCCATCTCGCCCGCACGCCCGTTCCCTCGTTCGTCCAGTCGCAGTGCCTCGGCGAGGAGTTCTCGATCGACGTCTTCAGCGACTTCGAAGGCCGCTGCCTGAACGCGATCCCGCGAACGATGATCGAGTCCAAAGGCGGCGAATCGATCAAGGGGATGACGATCAAGGACTCGGAGCTGATCGAGCATGGGCGGCGTGTCGCCGAGGCGCTGCCGATCTGGGGGCCCGCGAACATCCAGTGCTTCCGCGAGCCGGACGGAAAGCTTCTCGTCACCGACGTCAACCCTCGTTTCGGCGGTGCATTCCCGCTGCCGCTCTCAGCGGGCAGCCGCTACCCGGAGCTCGCGCTCGCGCTTGCCAACGGAGAGCGGCCGGAGCCGGCTGTCGGCGATTTCCGCGAAGGTGTAGTCATGACGCGCTTCTTCTCCGACCTCTGCTTGACCGAAAACGCGGACGGCCGCCTCGAGCCCTTCGCCGAGGAGCTGCCCGAGCCGCTCGCGAGCGAGCCGGGAGAGGCATGAGTCAACGCCCCGACAACCAGCCGGTCCTCGACGCCGAGCGCGAGGTCGACCTCGGTCGCTACCTCGATGCGCTCGTCGCGCGGTGGTGGCTGCCGGTTCTCGGGCTCGTCGTCGGAGTCGTCTTCGGCTATCTGCTCGCGCTCGGCGGCAAGCAGGTCTACAGCGCGCAGGCGACCGTCTACGTCGGCACGGCGTACGGCCCCGGCGGGAACGTCGTCATCCAGGGCCTGAACACGAACCCGAGCACCGTCGCCCGGATCGCACGCGGCGAGGAGACGATCACGAGGGTCGCGGCCGAGTCTGGCATGTCCCCGCGGCAGCTGCGCGCCGGGATCGCGACGCGGCCGATCAAGACCCCCGGAACGGCGAAGACAGCGCCGAATCAGCTCTACGTCGTCTCCGTGCAGGGGCCTCGCCGGGGAGAGGTAACCGTCGCAACCACCGCGATCGCCGGGCGGATCGTCGACGTCGTCGGCGGCTATGCCAAAGTCAAGATCAAGTCCTTCAAGGAGGAGATCGCCTCGGACAACCGGCAGCTGAAGGCGATCGAGCAGCAGTCGAGCGCAGCGCAGTCGGCCCTCGGCAGCTCGTCGCAGCTCGAGCGGCTTACCCTCAGCACGTTGCTGCTGACCACCGAGCAGCGGCGGGGCACGCTCCAGCAGGACCGGCTGCAGGCGCGGCAGCTGCTCGCGCTTGCCGAGCAGGTCGAGCTCCCGCAGATTCTCGATCGCGGCTCAGCCACGAAGACGACGGCAAGGAGCCCGCGCAACTCCGCGGCCGTGGCCGGGCTGATCGGGCTCGTCCTCGGTCTCCTCGCGGCGCTCTTCTGGGGGCCGATCGCGGCGCGAACCGGCCGCGAGTAATGCTGGACGGGAAGCGCGTTGCCGTCGTCGTGCCGGCGTTCGACGAGGAACGCCTGATCGGGACGACCCTCAGCGGGATCCCCGACTTCGTCGACCGGGTCTTCGTTGTCGACGACGCTTCTCGCGACGGTACCGCCGAGAGCGCCCGCGCGGCCGGCGATCCGCGGGTCGAGGTGATCACGCATGAGCGCAACCAGGGCGTCGGCGCGGCCATCCTCACCGGCTACCGCCGCGCGCTCGACGAGGGAATCGACGTCACGTGCGTGATGGCCGGCGACAACCAGATGGATCCCGCCGACCTCGAGGCAATCGCAGGGCCCGTCGTGCGCGGCGAGGTCGACTACGCGAAAGCGAACCGCCTCTTCACGGGACGCGCCTGGGAGCTGATCCCGCGCACCCGCTACCTGGGCAACGCCGTCCTCTCGCTGCTGACGAAGATCGCCTCCGGCTACTGGCACGTCGCGGACTCGCAGTCGGGCTACACCGCGGTTGGCCGCTCCACACTCGACCTGCTCGACCTCGACCGCATCTACCCACGCTACGGCTTTCCGAACGACATGCTCGTCCACCTGAACGTGATCAACGCGCGGGTGCGTGACGTGCCTTCGCGCCCGGTGTACGGCGTCGGCGAGACCTCGGGCATCCGTCTCAGCCGGGTCATTCCCGCGATCTCCTGGCTGCTGACGAAGGCCTTCTTCTGGCGGATGCGCGAGAAGTACGTGATCCGCGACTTCCACCCGCTTGTCTTCTTCTACGTCTTCGGGATCCTCTTCTCGCTGCTCGGCCTCGTGCTCGGCGTCACGGTCACGATCCTTCGCTTCCTCGGCAACGACCTGACGGTGGCGACGGTCGTGCTGGTGGCCCTCCTGCTGATGATGGGCCTTCTGTTCAGCCTGTTTGCGATGCTGTTCGACATGGAGTCGAACCGCGAGCTCCGCTGATGGATGCCCGGAAGCACGCCGAAATCGACTACCCGGATCTGATCGGCGAGTCGGGACGCGAGTGGCTGCGCACGAAACCGTTCGGCAACGCTCCTCGCGAAAGCGCCCGCCACATCATCGACTTTGGCTATGTCTTGCAGCTGCTCGAGCTCCAGTCCGGCATGTCTCTTTGCGAGCTGGGTTGCGGGCCCGGTTGGCTTTCTCGCCTGGCCGCTCGGCATGGGGTTGACGCCTTCGGCTACGACATCTCACCGCAGATGATCGCGATCGCTCGAGAGCAGGCCGAGCTCGAGGGTGTCAACGCTCGTTTCGAGGTGGGGGACATGGAGCAACTGACGTCTGATCGAAGATTCGACGCCTGCGTGATCTACGACGCCTTGCACCACACGCCTCGCGCGGATCTCGTCCTCGCCTCGGCCAACAGACTGCTTGGCCCGGGCGGTCGGCTGCTCCTCGCCGAGCCGAACTGGAAGCACCGCTTCCAGGGTCGCCAAGACTCGAGGCACTGGGGCACGACGGAGCTCGGCTACACGTCGCGGCAGCTCAAGAGGCTGCTCCGTCAGGCCGGCTTTGTCGGCATCGAGCGATTTCACAACAACCGGAAACGGCTCTTCTCCAACTCGCTCCAGGATCTCGTTCTACACCTCGGCGAACCGTTCGCCTACCGGCTGTTGGCTCCCTTTTGGACGCAGATCTGGCTTCGCGCGACTGCTCCGTAGACGCGCTCGACCTCGTGGTCGGGCCAGCCAGTGACCCGATCCCTGACGCGGTTAGAAGTTCGTAAGGATCGGGGAGCCGTTCCGAAGCCCTGGCTATCCTGCGACCTCGTGCCCAGCGCTGTTGTCACCGGTGGAGCCGGCTTTCTCGGCTCTCATCTCTGCGAGTACCTGCTCGCGGAGGGCTACCGCGTGATTTGCGTGGACAACCTCGAGACGGGCTCGCTCTCGAACATCGAGCACATCCGCGACGAGGCATTCACCTTCTTGACTCACGACGTGATCGAGCACATCGAGGTCGACGAGCCCGTCGACGTCGTGTTCCATCTCGCCGCGCTCGCCAGCCCGATCGACTACCTTCGGCAGCCGCTCCATTCGCTGAAGACCGGTTCCTACGGGACGCACAACGCGCTAGGACTTGCGAAATGGAAGCGTGCCCGGTTCCTGCTCGCCTCGACGAGCGAGATCTACGGCGATCCGCAGGTGCATCCTCAGCCCGAGACGTACTGGGGGCACGTGAACCCGATCGGCCCCCGAGGTGTATACGACGAGGCGAAGCGCTACGCCGAGGCGCTGACAATGGCGTATCACCACCAGCAGGGTGTGGACACCGCCATCGTTCGAATCTTCAACACGTACGGGCCGCGCATGCGAGCGCACGACGGACGCGCAATCCCCACGCTTGTTCGCCAGGCACTCGAAAACAAGCCGCTGACAGTTTTCGGTGACGGATCGCAGACACGGAGCTTCTGTTACGTGGACGATCTGATCAGGGGCCTCTACCTCCTCGCGAGGAGCGGCGAGCACTTGCCGGTCAACATCGGCAACCCCCGCGAATTCACGGTCCTCCAGCTTGCGGAAACAGTGCTCGAAGTGACGGGGTCAAAGAGCGAGATCGTCTTCGAGGCCCTGCCGGTCGACGACCCGCAGGTTCGCCAGCCCGACATCACCCGCGCCCAGCAGGTGCTCGGCTGGCAACCCGAAGTCGAGCTCGAAGAAGGGCTCCGGCGCATGCTTCCAAGCGTGGAGCCCGTCCGTGCGTAAGGGACTGCTCCTGGCCGCGCTCGTGGCCCTGCTCGCCGGGCTCGCCGCCCCCTCGGCCAAGCCCTCGCGCGGCCTCATCGTCGGCATTTTCGACGAGGCGTCAACCATCGGGAACCCGGACTGGGCCTACCCGCAGTACCACTCGCTTGGTGTCCAGGCGCTTCGGGTCAACCTCTACTGGGGCGGCCTGAGCGGCGTCGCCCGCAAAGGGCGGCCCGCGAACGCAGTCAACCCGGCCGACCCTGCGTACGACTGGTCGGTGTACGACGCGATGGTCAAGCGCTCCAAGGACAACGGGATCAAGGTCGTCTTCTCGATCCTCTGGACTCCAGGCTGGGCCGCCTCCGCGAGGAACCGCGCTCCGCGCCGGATGATCGACCTGCGGAACTTCGCATACGCCGCTGCGAAGCGCTACAGCGGAAGCTTTCGTCCCACGCCCGACGCAGCTCCGTTGCCCGCCGTGCACTTCTGGCTGGCCTGGAACGAGCCCAACAACCCCGTGTTCCTGAAGCCGCAATTCATTCCCGCCGGGCACGGGCACTTCACGCTCTGGAGCCCGCGAATCTATGCCCAGATGTGCAACGCGATCTGGTCAGGCGTCCACCTGACGGGCCTCGCAGGAGAGAAGGTTGCCTGCGGAGCGACGGCCCCGCGAGGCAACAACACGGGCACGCAGCCGCGCGCCTCGGTTTCGCCGCTCATCTTTCTCCGTGGGATGAAGCGAGCCCACGCACGGTTCGACGCCTATGCGCACCATCCGTACTACCAACACCCGAACGAAGCGCCTCGGGCCCCGCCGCCCGGGCCGCGCGCCGTCACCCTCGGCAACATCAACGACCTGATCCGGGAGCTGACACGGCTCTACGGGCACAAGCGGGTCTGGATCACCGAGTACGGCTACCAGACGAACCCCCCCGATCGGAGCTTCGGAGTCTCGTTCGCGAAGCAGGCGCGCTATCTCACGCAGGCATTCGCCATCGCCCGCGCAAATCCGCGCATCGACATGATGATCTGGTTCCTGATCAAGGACGAGGCACGGATCGGCAACGGCTGGCAATCCGGATTCTTCACGGCCTCCGGCCGGCGGAAGCCGAGCTGGCTCGCGTTCCAGCGAATGCCCAAGTAGAGGAGGCTTCCCCGGGCCGTATCATGGAGCGGCCCGTGGCTACTGAACAAGCGCCCCCGGCGTCGCCGACTCCCGCCTCGACCGCGCCCCCGCTCGGCGATATCAGGTCGACGAAACCCTACGTTCGTCTCCGGGGAGCGGTACGCAGGGCCGCGAGCATCGCCACTCTCGTCGTGCTCGACCTCGTCGGGCTGGTCCTCGGGGTCTACGCCGCGCTCATCTTGCGCTGGCTCGTGTACGAGGACGGCACTCTGCTCTGGGGCTTGATCTGGAAGACGGAGACCCACTGGCTGCCGTTCCTGACCGTGATCGTCGTCCTCGTCTTCTGGCAGGGCGGCCTCTACGCGGAACGAGAGCGCAGGGCCGGGTTCGGCAGGGTCGTCGCCTCTCTGGTTCTCGTCGCGGTGATCACGCTCGTCTTCGCACGTGGGTCGGGCCACGCATTCGGGACGTACGGGCTGGCGCCGACGGCGGTCATCCTGACGTCGATCTGCATCGGCCTGCTTCGGGGGAGCTACGACATCGTGACCGGCGACCTGCTCAAGCTCGCGGGGGTACGGCGGCGCGCGATCCTCGTTGGCGAGGGCTAGAGCCTCGCGCGCCTGCGCCGCACGCTCGGGGCGAGCCGCGGTGGGATCGAGTACGACTTCGTCGGAGCAGTCGCGGTTTCGTCCGACGGCGCCGGCCTGCCGGTGCTGGGCAACCTGGCGTCACTCCCGGCCGTCCTGGCCCAGCGTGAGGTCGACGAGCTGATCGTGACCGACTCCGATTTCAACGACCGGGAGCTCATCGAGATCGTCGAGCAGGCTCACCGGCGCGGGGTGAAGGTCCGGGTCGCCCCACGCGCGACCGAGCTTCTCATCGAACGGCGAGGCGAGTACGTGCCCGGACAGGGCGTGCCGCTCTTCGAGCTCAGGCCGCCCGTGTTCGCAGGGGCAGACTGGGTCGTCAAGCGCGGGTTCGACCAGGTCGTCAGCGTGCTCCTGGCCCTCGTCGGGCTGCCGCTCTGGTTGCTGATCGCCCTCGCGATCAAGCTCGACTCGCCGGGCCCCGTCTTCTTCCGCGACCGTCGGGTCGGCCTGAACGAACTGGACTTCGACATGCTCAAGTTCCGCACGATGTACGCGGACGCGGAAGCCCAGCAGGCCGAGCTCGAGTCGGAGAACGAGGCCGAGGGCGCCCTTTTCAAGATCCGGGACGACCCGCGCGTCACGCGCGTCGGGCGGATGCTGCGCCGGCTCTCGATCGACGAGATCCCCCAGGTGCTGAACGTCCTGCGCGGCGAGATGAGCCTCGTCGGGCCTCGCCCGCTCCCCGTCCGCGACTACGAGCTGCTCGAGCCCTGGCACCGGAAGCGGTACCTCGTCCTCCCGGGCATGACCGGGCTCTGGCAGGTCGCCGGCCGGTCGAGCCTCAGCTTCGACGACCTCGTGCGGCTCGACTTCTACTACCTCGAGCACTGGTCGATCTGGCTCGACGTCTCGATCCTGCTGAAGACCCTGCCGGCGGTCATTGCGTCCCGCGGCGCCTACTGAGGAGCCTGTGAGGCCCCCGCGGATCCTTGCGGTCGCGTCGGCGGCCGACCTCGACTTCCGCTACGGCTGTACTCCCGCGTGGTGGCAGCTCTGGAAGGGGCTCTACGAGGCGGGCTGCGATCTCATCGTCACCCCGTATCGTGGCCGGGCCGTCGAGTCGCCCTGGTGGCGGACGTATCCGAATCCGTGCTACCGCGAAGGAGAGCTCTTCGATGCGGGCCGTCGGGCCGTCGGGCGGGTCTCCGGAGACCGGATCAGGCGGGGCGAGGACCGGCCGCCCGACACCGCCTCCGACAAGGCGGTTCGCACGCTCATCTCACGCTGGGTGACCCCACGCTGGAAGCGTCACCTCGAGCGGATCATCGAGCGCGAGGGAGGGGTCGACGCGGTCATCGTCTTCACGGTTCCGATGAGCCACCTCCGTGGGATCCCAGTGGCGCTCCGCGAGCGCTTCGACGTCCCCGTCGTCTACTACGACGGCGACCTCCCGGCGAGTCTCCCCGAGTTCGGCGGGCTCGACACCGGCTTCAACATCTACCACGGCGCCGATCCCGGGGAGTACGACCTGATGCTCTCGAACTCGGAGGGTGCGATCGCATCGCTGCTCGCGATGGGGGCCCGCAGGGCGGCGGCGCTCTTCTGGGCCGTAGATCCCGACTTCTTCGCCCCGCTGCCCGTGGCCAAGGAGCACGACGTCTTCTTCTACGGCTACGGCGACAGGTTCCGCCGGGACTGGATGGCCGAGATGGTCGGGGAGCCGAGCCGTCGGCTGCCGGACGCCGATTTCGTGCTCGGCGGCGCCGACTTTCGCGGCGACACCGGCTCGGCACGTTCGATCGGCGACGTCCCGTTCAACGTCTTCGCACACGCGGTCTCGGCGAGCCGCATCAACCTCAACATCACACGCCGGCCGCATGCCACCGTGTCGGGATCGTCGTCCGCACGCCCCTTCGAGCTGGCCGCCTGTGGCGCAGCGATCGTCTCGAACCCCTACAAAGGGCTCGAGCAGTGGTTCGAGCCCGGTAGCGAGGTGAAGATCGTCTCGAGCGCGGATGAGGCGGTGGAGGCCTACGAGGAGCTGCTCGAAGATCCCGGTGCGGCCGAGGAGATGGGTCGCCGGGCACGCGAGCGCGTGCTCTCCGAGCACACGTATGCGCAGCGGGCGCGGCGCCTGCTCGACCTGCTCGATCTGTAGCTAGCCCGCGGTCACGGACGGCACCTCGGCGCGATACCAGGCGACCGTGCGCTCGATCCCTTCGCGGAAGGGCGTGTGGCTGGAGAAGCCGAAGAGCTCCCTGGCCCGCTGGACGTCGAGCTGACGCCTGGGCTGGCCGTTCGGCTTCGATTCGTCCCAGACGATCTCGCCGGCAAACCCGGTCGCATCGGCGATCGCGGTCGCGAGGTCACGGATCGAGATCTCCTCGCCGGTGCCGAGGTTCACCGGGTCAGCACCGTCGTAGCGCTGCGCGGCCAGGGCGAGGCCTTCGGCGCAATCGTCGACGTAGAGGAACTCCCGGGTCGGCGAGCCGTCACCCCAGAGCACGACGGTGTCCTTGCCGCGCTCGCCCGCCTCGAGCATCCTCCGGATGAGGGCGGGAATGACGTGTGAGCTCTCGAGGTCGAAGTTGTCCCCCGGCCCGTAAAGGTTCACCGGGAGCAGGTAGATCGCGTTCAGCCCGTACTGCTCCCGGTAGCTCTGCGCGCCGACGAGGAGCGCTTTCTTCGCGACCCCGTACGGCGCGTTCGTCTCTTCCGGGTATCCGTTCCAGAGGTCTTCCTCCCGAAAGGGGACCGGGGCGAACTTGGGGTACGCGCAGATCGTCCCGACGACGACGAGCTTGTCGACGCCTGCGAGTCGGCTCTGCTCGAGCACGTTTGCGCCCATGAGCAGGTTCGAGTACCAGTACCGGCCCGGGTTGGCACGATTCGCGCCGATGCCGCCGACCTCGCCGGCCAGGTGGAAGACGAGGTCCGGTGAAGCATCGCGGAACAGCCGGGCAGTGTCTTCGGCGAGGGTCAGGTCGTAGTCGCTGCGGCGCGCGACAAAGGGGTCGTTCCCCTCGGAGCGAAGCCTCTCGACGAGGTGCGAGCCGAGGAATCCGCCGCCGCCCGTGACGAGCATCTTCATGCGGCCGATACTAGACGCGTGGGCATTTCTGTCGTCACCGTCGCATACGGGGCGGGCTCGACTCTCGGTCGGCTCCTCGACTCGCTCGCCGGCGAGGCCGACGAGGTGGTCGTCGTCGACAATGGCGAGGGTGGCGAGGAGATCGCCGAGGCCCGGGCGCGGGAAGGCGTTCGCGTGGTCTCCCCGGGCGAGAACCTCGGGTTTGCCGCCGGCTCCAATCTCGGCGCGGGCGAGGCAAACGGCGACGTGCTCGTCTTCCTCAATCCGGACACCGTCGTCGCTCCGGGCGCCCTCGACAGCCTCCGCCGGACGCTCGAAGACCACTCGATCGGGATCGCGATGGCCCGGCTGCGGCTCCTCGACCGGCCGGAGCTCCTGAACTCGAGGGGCACGGAGGTGCACGTGAGCGGCATCGGGTGGGCAGCAGGCTACGGCGAGCCGGCCGACTCCGTACGCGAGCCGCTGGAGATCGCCGCGCCGAGCGGTGCTGCAATGGCGATCCGTGCCGAGACTTTCCGGGCGCTCGGCGGCTTCGCCGAGGAGCTGTTCATGTACCTCGAGGACGTTGAGCTCGGGTGGCGCGCGCATCTCGCAGGGTTACGCGTGGTCGTCGACCCGACGGCCGACGTCTTCCACGAGTACGAGTTCGGGCGGAACAGACGCAAGACCTACTACATCGAGCGCAACAGGCTCTTCTTCTGCCTGACCGCGTTCTCGCCGCGGCTGCTTGTGCTGCTGGCGCCCGTCCTCGTCCCGATCGAGCTTGGGATGGCAGCGGTCGCACTGAAGGAGGGCTGGTTCAAGGACAAGGCCGCGGGGTGGGGCTGGTGCATCCGCAACGCCCGAGTCCTCGCCCGTCGGCGACGGGCTACACAGGGGCTGCGCACGGTGCGCGACCGCGATCTCGCCGGCTTCCTGACGCCGGTCTTCGATCCGGCGATGCTGGCGGTGCCGCGCGCCGTGCGTGCCTCGAACCCGCTCGTCGCTCGGTACTGGCGCCTCGTCAGACGCGCGCTCTGACCACGATCTCTGTGACATCGTTCCCCGGCTGCGAACGGCGCCTCGCGCGCAGGAAGATCGTCCGCTCTCGAACGCCGTAGCGTGGCGAGTACCAGCCTTCCTCGCGGCGGAAGTCCAGGCCCTCGGCCGAGACCTCGACCCGGTCTTCGGCACCCGGCGCGAGCGGAAACGTCCAATCGAGGTCGTGCCCGGCCGCCGATTCGACGGTGTCCCGAACATGGAGCTCGTCGCCGTGGAGCTCGAGGCGCCGGGTATGAATGGAGCCGGGGAAGCCGTGGTGGCGCCCCTCGAACGTCGTCGCGTCGGAGGCGAGCCGCTCGGCTCGAGAGCGGTCGGCCATCAGGAAGAGGTCGTCGCTCCGCAGCTCGTTCTGCTCCAGGCCGTCAATGCGAAGCGTGCTGTGGAACGCCGTCGACCGGAAGCGGTTTCGCTCCACCGGGTCGCTCGTGTAGACGTACGTTCCCGGATCGATGATCAGCGCCTGGTCACCCAAGGCCAGCTCGAACGAGAGCTGGTCGTTGTGGCCGTGTCCACCTCGACCGTAGCGGCCGATGTCGCCACAGCGGACGATCACGTACAGCGCCCCGGCACGCATGATGCAGAAGCCGCCCTCTGGGTAGTCGGCGCTCGACGTCGCGGGCTCGAACTGACGGCCGGCTTGCGAGAAGAGGTGCCGGTGGTCGCGCGGATCCGCACCGTAGTCGCCCAGCGGCAGGAAGCGGCCGTCGTCTGCGTCGCCGATCTGCGGCGCCAGCCCATCCGGCCGGGTGTAGTCGGAGACGAACGCGAGCATGCGCTCGAGCCGGTCGCGATACCGGTCCGGCAGGCGGCCGGGAAGGATCGCGTCGACGGCTTGCGTTCCGCAGAGGAACAGCTCCGTGACGAGCCGGTGGTAGGCCGTCGAGGCCTCGTGCGCCACGCCGTCGGCGCGTACCTGGTGCTCCATCTCCGAGCTGAGCTCGGCGGCGGCCCACTCAGCCCACCCGCGGCCCTCGTCGCCGCCGGAGAAGAGGGCCGCAACCGGCAGCAGGCCGACGACGTCGGCGAGGTAGTGGTTGCCGCGAGCCTCGCTCCATTCGAGATGCGTTCGCACGAATCGCCCGTGGAGCAAGAGGCTTTCCAGGGCGCGCTGGAACCAGGGCTCGTCTGCCACGTGCTCCGCGGCGACCGCGAGTGCGGCGACCCAGTTCGCGGCTCGGATTGCGACCTCCATCGTCGATGCCCAGTTGGGGCCGAGCTCGGTCGGATTTCCGGCGATCCAGCTCTCGAGCTGGGCGCCCAGCTCGTCGAGATAGCGCCGATCACCCGTCAGCCTGTGAGCGGCCGACAAGAGGGGCAGGTGCTGCGCGCGCGAGAGCTCCCACGGCACCTTGACGTCAGAGCCGTCGCCGTAGGCGAGCCGGAGCAGGGAGCCATGACGTAGCGGCCAGCGCCGTTTGGTTTCGAAGTCGGCGCACCAGTCGATCTCGCGGCCGAGGTCGGTCGGGCCCGAGCCGAGCAGGTCGAAGCGGTGCGCGAGAATCTCGTCCGCGCGCGGAACGACTTCCTCGTAACAGTCTGTTGCCAAGTCCTCGAAGCGGGCGACTGTCGGCATCGCATTCAGGACAGGACCGCGCAACGCTGCGACTGGAGTGGCTCCCCCGAGCGCATTCGCCACCTCGCCCGGTCCGGCGCGGAGAGGCCTCGAGCGCAACCGTGCCTCACGCAGTGCGCCTCGCCCGAGCGCGCCCACGCCTCGCAGCGCTGCTCGGGTTCCTGCGCGCTGCCAGAGCGCGAGACCCTGGCGAAGCCCGACTCTCAACCCGTGGGAACGCGCCCGGCGACCCAGTAGTCGTGCCAGGCGCTCACGTTGTAGATGTTCCAGAGCTGGAAGGCCCAGTCGGCGCGGCCCGACCGGTGTGCTCGCCACAGCTCGTCGATCGCCTCGTAGTCGAGGAGGCCGCATTCGACGAGCGACGACTGGCGAATCTCGCGACGGGCGCGCACTCCCAGGTCCTCGCGGAACCATTCGCTGACCGGCGCCGAGAAGCCCTGCTTCCGCCGATTCACGATCTCGGCCGGCAGGAGGCCGGCGACAGCCTTCTTCAAGAGGTACTTTCCGCTGCCGTCGCGAACCTTCATCTCAGGCGGCAGCGCGAGCGCGAACTCGACGACGTCGACGTCGAGGAACGGAACACGGGTCTCGACTCCGTGCAGCATCGTCATCTTGTCGACACGCATCAGCAGCAGCTCGGCCAGTCGGTTCTTCAGCTCGAGGTACGTCATCTTCTGGAGCAGGTCGGCACCGGGCAGGTCGCGTTCCGCCTCTTGCCAGAGCCGCTCGACGATCTGGTACGAGTCGGGGTGCGAGCGTCCGTTCGAGAGCACGCGCTCCTTCAGCTCGCCCTGGTACGCGATCGCGCCGCCCCAGAACGGCATCCGGCCCTCGGCCGCCTCCTCGATCGCCTGGGCGTGCGCGAACCCGCGCCCGGACCGCCTTGCGAATGCGTTTGCCGCTCGGCTGATCCCGCGCCGCAGGGGACGCGGCACGCGCTGGAAAGGCGGCCAGTAGCGGGATCGGAAGCGAGCATGGCTGACGTACGACTGGTAGCCGTGGAAGAGCTCGTCCGAGCCTTCGCCGATCTGCACGACGACCGTGTCGTTGTCACGCGCGAGCTTCGACACGTAGTGGAGCGGCACCGCGACCCAGTCCGCGAGCGGCTCGTCCTGCTGGTAGATGAGCTGCGGGAGGAACGACTCGAGGTCGTCGGAGTCGATCACGACCTCGTGGTGGTCGGTCCCGAAGAGACGGGCGATCTTCCTCGCGTGCTCGAGCTCGTTGTAGCGCTCGTAGCCGTCGAAGCCGACCGAGAAGGTCCGTACCGGCTCGTCCATCAGCTCGGACATGAGCGCGACGTTCGTCGACGAGTCGAGGCCGCCCGAGAGGAAGACGCCGAAGGGAACGTCGGACATCATCCGGCGGCGGATCGACTTGCGGAGTAGCGCGAGCAGCCGCTCCTCGAGCTCGGGCTCGGAGAGGGCGGAGACCTCCGCGGAGATCGCCGGCGACATCGGACTCCAGTAGGTCTCGATCTCGGTCGAGCCATCCGCGCGCACGGTCATCCGCTCCGCCGGGCCCAGCTTGCGGATGCCCTTGAACATGGTCATCGGCGCGGGTGTGCAGACGAACGTCAGGTAGTGGAAGAACGCCTCTTCGTCGAGCTCGGCGGTGAGCGCGGGGTGAGCGAGGAGTGCCTTGATCTCAGAGCCGAAGACGAAGCCGCCCTCGGTGCGGGCGTAGTAGATCGGCTTCTTCCCGAGCCGGTCGCGCGCCAGGTGGAGCTCCCTCGTGCGGGTATCCCAGATCGCGTAGTGGAACATTCCGTGCAGGCGCTCGACGCAGCGAGGCCCCTCTTCCTCGTAGAGATGGATGATCGTCTCCGTGTCGGTCTGCGAGCGGTAGACGTGGCCCTTCGCCTCGAGCTCGGGCCGGATCTCCATGTGGTTGTAGATCTCGCCGCCGAAGGTGAGCCAGACCGTGCCGTCCTCGTTCGACATCGGCTGGTGGCCCGCCGGCGAGAGGTCGATGATCGACAGGCGGCGATGCGCGAGGGCGATGCGCTGTTCTGGGAGGTGCCAGGAGCCGCCGTCGTCGGGACCGCGGTGATGGATGAGCTCGCGCATCGTCGTCACGAGCTCTTCGCCGACGGCAAAGTCCTCTCGGGTTCCGAGGATTCCGCAGATGCCGCACATCAGGCGTTCCTCGAGGGCGGCGGCTCGACCTCGATCGGACGGCCGGAGGCGATCGACTCGAGCGCGGCCAGGGCGACGCTCTGCGCGAGGTAGGCCGCTCCGAGGCCGGGCTCGAACGGCTGCTCTCCGCGCGCTGCCGCGAGCACGCCTTGCAAGAGCGCTGCGTGCCCCTTGTCTCCTTTGCTCGTCGCCGTGCTTGCGCCGTCGGCGCCGAAAGACGTCAGCGTGCGGAAGTCCTCGAGGACCCAGGAACGCCCGCCGCGCAGAAGCTCGATTCGCTCCTTCGGCATGGAGGCGGGGCCGAGACCCGAGTAGTGGATCGTCGCCACCGAGCCGTCAGCGTACTGAATCGTCACCGAGGAGCTTTCGGGCGAATCGACGCCGGGCGGGGCCGGAACGGCTGCCGCGAGGACGCGCTCGGGGTTGCCGAGAAGCCAGTTGGCGAAGTCGAACATGTGACAGGCCTCGCCGAGGATGCGCCCGCCTCCCTCGCGGGGGTCGTTCAGCCAGTGCTCGGGGGCGATCGGGGAGCTGACGCGGTAGACGAGCTGAGCGGGGCCGCTGCTCGCTCGCAGCTCTTGCTCGAGGCGTTTCGAGAGCTCGGCAAAGGGGCGGTTGAAGCCGATCGCGAGCCGGTCGTTGTCGCTTCCGGCGGCCCAGACGTCGTCGATCTCCTCCCGCGTCAGCCCCAGCGGCTTCTCGACGAAAACAGCCTTGCCGGCGCGGAGGGCCGCTGCGGAGATCTCCGCGTGCGAATCGTGGCGCGTGCCGACGACGACGAGATCGACGTCCGGGGCATCGACCGCTTCGCGCCAGTCTGCGCCGGCCCGCGCTCCGTCGAGCGACCGCGCGACGGACGCAGCGGACGACCCGCTTCGGCTGACGACGGTCGTGATGCGGACGCCGTCCTCTCGCTCGAGGTTCGGCAGGTGAGTCGATCGCACGAAGCCACCCGCGCCGACGAGCGCCACGCGCACCTCCGAGTCTCGAGCGGCAACCGGGGCCGCGGACGTGCGCGATGCCGGGGGTTCGTCGGCTCGACGTTCGGGATAGGTGAGCGCAACCGCGAGCGGCGGCGTGTCGCCGCTGAGTGCCGCGTACGCCTCCGGCGCCTGGTCGACTGGAAGCTCGAGCTCGATCAGCTGGTCGAGCGTGACGAGGCCGTCGGCGACGAGGCGCAGGAACTCGGCCATGTTCCGGCCGGCCGTCCAGCGCACGTACGGCAGCGGGTAGTCGATCCCGGACTCCTCGTACGTCGGGTCGTATCGGCCCGGCCCGTACGAGGTCGAGATGCGCACGTCCGCCTCGCGCTCGTACAACGGCTCGCGGTCGAGCCCGAGACCGATGTCGCCGACCGGGACGACGCGTCCCTTTCGCCGCAGCATGCGGACGGCTTCGTTGATCAGCTCGTCGTTCTTCGTCGAAGCGGTGAGAACGACGGCGTCGGCACCGGCTCCTTCTGTCCAGGCTGCGATCGCTTCGGCCGCCTCAGCGGGCGCGAGGGCAAGCTCGGCGCCGAGATCGGCGCCGAGGGTGCGTCGGCGGTCGAGCGGCTCGACGCCTGCGACGCGGCAGCCGGCGGCGCGCAGCGCCTGCAGCGTGATCAGGCCGAGCAGGCCGAGCCCGACGACGACGATCCGCTCGCCCAGCGACGGCTCCGCACGCCGCACGCCCTGGAGCGCGATCGCGCCGATCGCGGCGAACGACGCATTCCTCATCGAGACCCCCTCGGGAACCGGGACGACGAGGTTTGCGGGCACCGACACGGTCTCGGCGTGGTTCGCGCGACCTGCGCCCGAGCAGGCGACTCGCCCGCCCACGTGCAGTCCGGCGACACCGCCCGTGTCGAGGACGGTGCCGGCGCTCGAGTAGCCGAGGGGCGAGTCCTGGGCGACGGCTCCCTTGACGAGCCCGATCGTCTCCCGGACTCCGTGCTCACGGGCGTGGCGGAGCGTCTGGGCGACGAGCTCGGGATTCTTGATCGCGCGCGCGGCGAGCGAGCCGGAGCCGGACGCAACTACCGAGCGCTCTGTGCCGCTCGAGATCGCCGATGCCGCGTTGGCCACGAGGACCGAGCCGGGCGCGGGAGCCGGTTCGGGCATGTCCACAACCTGGGTCTGTCCGCCCCGCAAAACGAGCTGTTTCACGCGGTTGAGAGTATCGGCAACGAAGGCCGGTGACGGGGTGTCGCTCTATCCTCTGACTCGGATGGCGACGCGCCGCAAGGTTCTCTCGGTCGTCGGTACGCGGCCGAACATGATGAAGATCGCCCCGATCGCAGCCGAGCTGCAGCGGCGGGGCGACGAGTTCGAGCACCTCCTCGTCCACACGGGCCAGCACTACGACCGTGAGCTGTCCGAGATCTTCCTCGAGGAGCTTGGGGTGGGGGAACCCGACTACTCGCTCGGCGTCGGCTCCGGTTCTCACGCCCAGCAGACCGCTGCAATCATGGAGCGGCTGGAGCCGGTGCTGCTCGAGGCGGAGCCGGATGTCGTGCTCGTGCCCGGCGACGTCAACTCGACGATGGCCGCGGCCCTGACGGCCGCGAAGCTCCTTGTCCCGATCGGGCACGTCGAGGCGGGCCTTCGCTCCTTCGACCGCACGATGCCCGAGGAGGTCAACCGGATCGTCGCCGACCAGTTGTCGCAATTGCTCTTCATTCACTCGCCGGAGGCTCGTGACAACCTGCTCGCCGAAGGCTGCCCGGCGCTCGGGATCCACGACGTCGGCAACACGATGATCGACACCCTCGTCGCCATGCGCGAGCGGATCGAGGAGCGCGCTGCCCCCGAGGCGCACGGCCTCCCGCGAGGCGAGTACCTCGTTGTCACGCTGCACCGCCCAGCGCTCGTGGACGGCCCCCTGCTTGCCGAGGCGATGGGGCAGCTGGCGGCCGTCTCGGCCGAGCTCCCCGTCGTGTTTCCGGTTCACCCGCGGACGCGCGCTGCACTCGAGACTTTGGCGTTCGACGTTGATCTCGAGCGGCTTCGCCTGATTCAGCCGGTCGGCTACGTGGAGTTCCTGAGCCTCGTCGCGGGATCGGCAGGAGTTCTCACGGACTCGGGTGGGATTCAGGAAGAGACGACGTATCTCGGCCTGCCGTGCTTCACGCTTCGGGCCAACACCGAGCGGCCGATCACCGTCTCGTTGGGCACGAACGTGCTCCTCGGCCTGGAGCCGGCCCGCATCGCCGAGGTGCCCGCGCTGATCGAGGCAGCTCACGACAGGAAGGCGGAGATCCCGCCACTGTGGGACGGAAAGGCTTCGGAGCGAATCGCCGACGTCCTCGCACAGCAGGCGCGCGAAGAACCGAGAGCAGCCGCCGTGCGCTAGGGAGCCCTGTCCGGTGCGAGGCACCGGCCGGGTCCCGATTCGACATGTCTAGGTGCCAGGCACCAAGACATGTACCGATCTGCGACGGACGGAACGGCCATGCCCGGTGCCAGGCACCACCCATGTCCCGATGGGCGCTGTCTTAGGCCAACGAGTCGAGGAGCTCGGCGAGTCGTGCCGCGAGGTGGGGGCGTTCGTACGGCTCGAGCTTCTCGGGCGGGACCGGTTGGGGAAGGTTGCCGGCTTCGATTCGCCCGAGCGCGGCACGGATCGACATCTCGTCGTCGAGGCGCGCGCAGAGCCCGTCCGCGCCGAGGCGACGCAGGAGCGCTTCCGTTGCTCCTCCATGCGACAGGCACAGCACCGGCTTGCCGAGGGCCAGGTACTCGTAGACCTTCGCTGCGACCGCGGTCTCGTCCCCGGCGCCTCGGGCCTGCGTGACGAGGGTGACGCCGGCCTCGGCGGTCCGGCGAACGGCGTCCTCCCACCCCGACGGTGCAACGATCTCGACCTCGGCGCCGGAATCGGCGATCTCCTTCTGGATCTCCGGCGCGACGTAGCCGTGAAGCACAAGCCGCAACGGCGGCGCCAGCGCCACCAGCAAGGGCGCGAGCGGTCGGTCCTTCGTCAGCGTGCCCGAATGGAGGATCGTCGTCCCGCTCGTCTCCCGGCGCATCGCCAGGAGTTCGGGCTCGAAGCCGTTCGAGATCTCCTCGATCCGTGCGCCCGGATGACGCCTCTGCAGGTCGTCCGCGGCCTCCGGCGTGACGGCGACCACGGCTGCCGCTCGGTTCACGACGCCCGACTCGACCCGCCGGAGAATCGGCCCGCCTCGGTCGAAGGCGGGATTCCCCGCCCAGAGGTCGCGCAGCTCGACGACGAGCGGAACGTCGCCAACCGCTCGGCTTGCTGCGACGAGCGCGGCAAACGGCGGGCCAGTGGCGAGGACCGCGTCGTATCCGCCGCTCCGCAGCTTGTCCCGGATCACGCGGGCTCCTCGCGGAATCCACAGGGTCGAGAGGGGCATCGCCTCGGGGCGCAGCCCGGCAAGGCGGAAGACTGGGTCGGCCAGGCGGCCGGCCGTCTCCATGACCTTCGCACGCGCCTGCGCGCTGCCCGGTGCGGCGAACTCGTCGGCGCCGCCTGCGGAGACGACCTCGACGTCCCAGCCGAGCTTGGGCAGGTGGCGAGCAAACGAGCGCCAGCGAGCGGCCGGACCGCCCGCCTGGTCGATCGAGCGGTGACTCACGAGCAGCAGCCGCTTCACGGCCGAATCATCACACGCGTCTGCGAGCATCCGGGCCATGGACGACGCGACCCCGGTCCCGGCCGAAGCCCCGCAGCAGGCCAGGCTTCGCACCGACGTCTTCCTGACGTTCGCGGGCAAGGGGGCGACGCTCGTCCTCGGGCTGGTAACCGCCGTGGTCGTGGCGCGCCGCCTCGGGCCCTCGGGCCAGGGCACGTTTGCCGTCGCCTACAGCCTGACGCTTTTACTCGTCCAGCTCGGCGGCGTCGGCCTGACGACGGCGAACCCGTACTTCGCCGCCAGGAACCCAGCCCAGATCCCCAAGATCATCGCCAATGCGTTCTGGCTGGCTGGTGTCCTCGGTCTCGCTCTGGGAGGCGCGGGCATCCTGCTCAAGCTGACAGCCCCCGGTGTGCTCGAAGGCCTCGGCTGGACTCCGGTACTCGTCACGCTTGCCGGCGTTCCGGGCGGGCTCGCCGCTCTCTTTCTGCAGAGCGTGCTCCTCGGGGAAGGGAGGATGGTCGCCTACAACGTCGTCGAGGTCGCCCAGGCGGCCCTCGCTCTCGCCGCCCTCGCTGCCGGCTTCCTGCTCGCCGATCTGCGCCTGACCGGAACGCTCGCGATCCTCGGTCTCGGCCGCTACGCAGCCACGGCCGCATACGTCGTGCTCCTCTCGCGGCGATCGCGGCTCTCCGGCCGCCCCGACGCGGCTCTCGTCCGCTCGATGCTGTCGTACGGGTTCCGCGTGTACGTCGCGATTTTCGTTTCGTTCCTCGTCATCAGGCTCGATCTCCTGCTCGTGAACGCATACCTCGGTCGCACCGAAGCCGGGCTCTACTCGATCGCCGCCACCCTCGCGGACGGGATGTTCGTGCTCCCGATGGTGATCGGACTGAACCTCTTCCCGCGGGTCGCGCGCGGCGACCCCACCGAGGCGAGCGCCGAGGTGTTCCGCTCCGTAGCCGTGGTCTACGGGCTCTTCTGCCTCGCTACGGCTCCCATCGCCGGGATAGGGATTCGCGCGTTCTTCGGCGACGAGTTTTCAGGCGCGACGTCGCTCTACTACTGGCTCCTGCCAGGCATCTATAGCCTCGGGCTCCTGACGATCCTCTCCCAGCACTTCGCCGGCAGGGGGTTCCCGCCCCGCGCGGTGGCGATCTGGTTCGTGGGCCTGGCGCTCAACGTGGCGCTCAACCTCGCGTTCCTGCCGGGTCGCGGCGCGTGGGTCGCGGCTCTCACCTCGAGCGTCACGTACACGGTTCTGCTCGCCCTGCACATGTGGCTCTTCGCCCGCGAGGCCGGGGGCTACGGCGCGATGCGGCCGCGCCTCGGCGAAGTCGTCCGCTTCGTCCGCGTCGCAGTGTCTCGCTGATGGAAGTCATTCCGCGAGAGAACATCTACGGCCATCAGCAGCGGCTTCACTGGCTCCGCGACCAGCTACGCCGCGAAGACCGAGCCGTCGAGTTCGGCTGCGGCACGGGACGGCTGATCACGATTCCTCTGCAGGTGTGGGGTTACGACGTGACCGGCGTCGACCGCGACGAGCGAAGCATCGAGCACGGCCGCGAGCTCCTGCGCGAGGCCGGCCTCGACGTCGAAGCGCTCCGGACGATCGACCTGGAAGAGCTCCCCGGCCCGTTCGACGCCGTCATCGCGTCGGAAATCCTCGAGCACCTCGACGACGACGAGCTCCGCGGCTCGCTCGCGCTCATCCACGACCGGCTCGTGCCGGGTGGAAAGCTGCTCGTGACGACTCCGAACGGCTACAGCCTGTTCGAGCTCGAGAACCTGCTCTGGTATCGCACAGGCATCGACCGGCTCTACCGTCGGGCGGGTTCGGGCAGGCTCGCGCGTCGGCTCCGAAGCCTGAAGGCGCGGCACGCGGAATGGAGCGAGACGGCAGAGCCGATGACGCTCGCCGACTCGCCGCACAAGCAGCGCTTCACGTGGCGCTCCATCCACCGCATCCTCGATCGCGCCGGCTTCGACGTTGTCGAGGCGCGTGGGGCGATTCTCTTCTGCGGGCCGTTCTCGGACCTTGCGTTCTCGGGGCTCCCGAGCGTCATGACGATCAACAAGAAGCTGGGGCGCCGGCTGCCCCGGATCGCGTCCGACTACTACCTCGCGGCCGTGAAGCGCGGCTAGTACGGCTTGCGGCCCCGGATAACGAGGTTCCAGCCGAGGAGGTCGCCCGTGAGCCTTGCGGCCGGCCCCGCGATCTGCTCGTCGTAGGAGGTTCGAACCTTGTCGATCCGCAGGTCTTCCAGGATCGCGAACAGACGGCGCAGCTCCCGCTTCGTGTAGCCCTTCGTGCCCTCGCTCTCCATGTGCGAGGCGAGCACGTCGGCAAAGCTCCGCCAGGGGCGGCCCACAAGGAGGGCGTGGCGCACCCAGAGCCCGTACGAGACCCAGGAGTGCCTCGCGTAGAGCATCACGCAGGCCTCGCCGCCGGGGCCGAGAACGCGGAGCGCCTCGGAAATCGCCTTGGCGTTGTCGGGCGTGTGATGGAGGACGCCCCACGAATACACCCGCTCGAAGGAGCCGTCCTCGAAGGGAAGGTTCTCCGCGTCGGCGGTTCGAACCTCCGCCTGGAGGCCTTCGAGCTCGAGCCGCCGCCGGACGAGCTCGACCGCGCGCTCGGTCAGGTCGACGCCGGTCGCAATTGCGCCTGCGCGCGCGAACCGCACGAAATCGGTTCCGAGGCCGACACCGATCTCGAGCAGCCGCTTGCCGCGGGCTCCGGCGAAGTCCGCGAAGCGGTGGATGTAGGGATCGAGCGCGTCGCGGGTCAGTTCGACCTCTGCGTAGAACTCGGGCGTGCCTTCCGGGAGCGCCACGTGCTCGGAGCCGCATGGCTCTTCCTCCCAAAAGTCCCGGACGCGCTCCTTCTGATTCACTGCCGACGGCGTCGTGGACACCGTCTCGGACTCTACTAGTCGCGGTAACGGCGACATCACCGCCGTCATCGCCTGCTTCAACTACGGGCAGTACCTCCGGGATGCCGTCGACAGCGCTCTTGCCGAAGGGGCGAAGGTGATCGTCGTCGACGACGGCTCGACCGAGCCGCTCCCCGAGCTTCCGCCCGAAGTCGAGGTGGTGCGCCAGGCAAACCAGGGCGTTGCCCGGGCGCGGAACGCCGGCCTCGCGAAGGTGGAGACGCCGTTTGCGCTGGTGCTCGACGCGGACGACCGCCTCGTGCCCGGGGCGCTGAACGCGTTGCGAGAACCGCTTGTGGCTGATCCGGCGCTCGGCTTCGCATACGGTCGGATGCGGTTCTTCGGCGCCTGGGAAGGAGAGATCGCGTTCCCGCCCTTCGACCCTTACGAGCTCCTCTACCGCCACACGATCGGGTTGAGCGCGCTCGCGCGGGCGGAGGTCTTCGAGCAGACGGGAGGCTTCGACCCGGGTTTCGAGCAGCTCGAGGACTGGGAGCAGTGGGTCCACGCACTGGCGAAGGGCTGGCGCGGGCAGCAGGTGGACGTCGTCACTGTCGAGTACAGAAGGCACGCGGCTTCGAAGCACTGGCGCGACAGGCGCTTGTACCGCCAGGTATTCCGCAGGCTCCGCGCCAAGCATGCCGGGCTCTACGACCGTCCTCCCGAGACTCGGCTCGGGCCGTTCGGGCGGGCGTGGTACCGCTTGTTCTGGGGCTACAGGCCCATCCCGGCAGCCCTCGAGCTCGCCCTGCATCGCCTTCGTTGGGGACGTTAAGCGAGAGAGCGAAACCGCCGATACAGGGGGCATGCGGAAAGCGGCCATCGTCCCCGCCTTCAACGAGGCTCGCTCGATCGCGGGTGTCGTCGCCGAGCTGCAGGCGTCTCACCCCGAGTTCGAGATCGTTGTCGTCGACGACGGCTCGACCGACGAAACGGCTGCCGTTGCACGTCGCGCAGGAGCCGAGGTCGTGACGCTCCCCTTCAATCTCGGCATCGGTGGCGCCGTGCAGACCGGCATCGAATGGGCCCGGCGCCGCGGCTGCGACCTCGCCGTCCAGGTCGACGGAGATGGACAGCACGATCCTCGTGAGATCGAGAAGCTCCTCCAGCCGATCCTCGCCGGGCAGGCCGACGTCACGGTCGGCACGCGTTTCGCCGGCGACGGGACGTATCGCGCGCCGCTCGCACGCCGGGTCGGGATCGGCGTCTTCGCCCGCATCGTCTCGTTGATCGTTCGCCAGCGCGTGACCGACACGACGTCCGGCTTCCGGGCGATGAACGCGCGCGCGATCGAGCTCTTCGCCGACGAGTACCCCTTCGACTACCCCGAGGTCGAGGCGACCGTTCTCATCTTCCGGCACAGGCTGCGTCTGGCCGAGGTTCCGGTCGTCATGCGACATCGCGAGCAAGGCCGTTCCTCGATCACGGGCCTGCGTTCTCTCTACTACATGGGGAAGGTCTCGCTCGCCCTGTTCGTCGGGCTGCTGCGACCGCGCCCGGCCCTCGCCAAATGACCTACTCCTCCGGACGCCTCACCTTTGTCGCCGCCTTCGCCGTCCTCGTCGTGCTCGGAGTCGTCATCGAGCTCATCCGCCGCCGACGGCTCCAGGAGCGCTACGCGTTGCTCTGGATCGTCACCGGGCTCGTCATGCTCGTCCTCGCCGTCTGGCGCGGAGCGCTGTATGCCTTGGCCGATGCGGCCGGCGTCGCCTATCCGCCTTCGGCGCTCTACATGGTCGCGGGCCTCTTCGTGCTCGTCGTGCTCCTGCACTACTCGACGGTGCTCTCGCGCCTGTCGGAGCAGAACAAGACGCTCGCACAGCGCCTCGCGCTGCTCGAGTCCGGCTCGAAGGCCGCCGAAGACGGCGATCGCCGCGCCGCCTGAGCTCCGGCAGCGACCCCGATATAACTGCGGGCGTGAGCGCCCCTGAAGAGCTCGAGCTCTCCGTCGTGCTGGTCAACTACAACGGCGCGGACTGCCTGCCGGCCGCACTCAGCGCTCTGGCTGCGAACACGGCAGCCGAGAGCGTGGAGGGAATCGTGGTCGACTCGGGCTCGACCGACGGCAGCTGGGAGGACGTCTCCGCGCACTGGGGGAAGGCGCGCGCGATCCCGTTTGACGAGAACATCGGCTTCTGCGCCGGCTGCAACCGCGGAGCCGAGGCCGCACGCGGGAAGCTGGTCGCGTTCGTCAACTTCGACAGCCTTGTCGAGGAGGATTGGGACGGCCCTCTCCGGGAGGTGCTCGAGGACGAGTCCGTCTCGGTTGCGACAGGGCTGATGCTGACCGAGGACGGAGAGACGCTCGAATCGGTCGGGCTCGGTCTCGCGCCGAACACCGCGGCGTACGGACGCCAGATGGGGATGCCCCGCTCGGCCGCTCCCGAGGCGCCGATCGAAGTTGCGGCCGCGAGCGGCGGCCTGATGATGGTGCGGCGTGCCGACTTTCTCGCCCTCGGCGGGTTCTACGAGCCGATCTTCATGTACGGAGAAGAGGCCGACTACTGTCTGCGCGTGCCCGGGAAGGTCGTGCTTCACCCCGCCAGTGCCTCCCGGCATGAGAGCGGCCATGCCTCGGGCCCACACCAGTCGCCGCTTCGCCTCTACTGGTCGTCCCGGAACCGGCTGCTGAACGCCGCGCGCCACCTCTCGGCTCCGGCCGTAGTCGTATCGGTGCTCGCCTCGGGAGCATTCGACGCGATGACGCTCGCTCAGGCTCGAAGCCGCCCGGCCCTGGGCGCGATCGCGAGGGGCTGGCGCGACGGCCTGCGCGTCATGGCGCGCGAGCGCCACGCCCGGGCTCCTCAGGAGCGCCGAGAGGCGACCCGGCACCTCGCCTCGTTTCGCGAGGCCTTCGCCGAGCAAAGACGGCTCGGCCGACTCGGGTTGCCGCGACGAGCTCCGAATCGCACCTGACGTGAGCGACGCGTGTCCTGCCTGCGGAGCGCAGCTTCCGACCGAGCTTTTGCTCCGTGGCCCCGATCGGCTGTACGGCTTGCCCGGGGCGTTCGAGGTCTACGTCTGCCGCGAATGTGGAACCGGCCGGACGATGCCGGCGGTCGCAACCGAGGACCTCGACGCGCTCTACCCCGCGGCGTACGACGCACACAGGCTGCCGGCGAATCCAGCGTTGCGCACGCTCGCCACGCTGCTCTTCCGCTTGCGGTACCGGCGGGCGCTGAAGGCTCCTCCGCTCGGTGCGCTTCGCTCGGTGCGCCCCGGTCGGCTCCTGGACGTCGGGAGCGGCCGCGGCGACCTCGGCGTCGTCCTGCGGGAGCAAGGCTGGGACGTGACGGGGCTCGAGCCGTCAGTGGCCGCAGGTGAGGAAGCGAGGGAGAGGGGCGTCCGCACCGTGCTCGGGACGCTGACGACAGCTGCGGCCGAGCTTCCCGGCGACTTCGCTGCCGTCGTCTTCCAGCATTCTCTCGAGCACGTGGTCGAGCCCGCAGCCGACCTCGCCGTCGCGCACGGACTGCTGCGGGACGGGGGTCTCATCCTCGTTTCGCTTCCGAACTTCGGCTCCTGGCAGCGCCGTCGGTTCGGCGCGCGCTGGTTCCACCTCGACCTTCCCCGCCACCGAACCCACTTCTCGCCCCGCGGCCTCGAGCTGGCGCTGCGGCGTGAGGGCTTCGAGCCGCTCGAGGTCTCCACGTCGACGAGCATCGACGGACTGCCGGGGAGCCTCCAGTACCGCGTCTTCGGCCGGCGCCTCTTCGAGCGGGGCCCCGGGAGATACGGCGTGATCGCGCTCAGTCTCGCGCTCGCTCCGGTGAGCGCCCTGGTGAACGCGCTGGCCGGTGGCGGCGACATCCTGACCGCCGTCGCGGCGAAACCAGAGGACGGCGAGTGACAGTGCCGGCGAGGTCGATCCTGCTCGTTGCGCAGCTCACCCCGCCCTCGGGCCTGATCGCGGCCCGGAGAGCCGGAGCCTTTGCGAAGTACCTCGGCCGGCTCGGTCATCGCGTCACCGTCCTCACTTCGCGCACGTCGGGAGAGGGGGGTATCGAGGGGGCTGCCGAGGTCGTTCGCACCCGCGATGCGCTCGCCACGCGGCTCAATTGGAGGCGGCGCCACTTCGATGCGCTGAGCGGCGGAGGCGGGTCGGGATACAGCCCGCCGAGCCGGTTGGAGTCCCTCGTCGTGCCAGATCTCGCGGTGGGCACCTGGCTTCCCTTCGTCCTGCCGCGGGCGCTTCGCCTTGCTCGCAAGGAAGACTTCGACGTCGTCATCACGACCTCGCCGCCGCAGTCCGCCCATCTCGTTGGGCTCGCCCTCGCCAGGCGCGGCCTGCCGTGGATCGCCGAGTTGCGCGACGGCTGGACCTTCGAGCCTCCGCGGGCACCATGGCCGTCGAGGGCTCAGCGCAGGTTGGACGCCGCGCTCGAGCGGAAGATCGCAGGGAAGGCGAACGCGATGATCGGCGTGACCGAGCCGATCGTCGCAGACCTGAGAGAGCGGCTCGGCGCGCACGCCGTGCTGATCACGAACGGCTTCGACCCGGAGGAGGTGCCTGCGCCCGGCGGTGCCGACGAACTGCTCGACCCCGGCCGCCATTCGCTCGTGCACACCGGCCGCATGGAGGCGGCTAGGAGCAGTCCGGTTCCGCTGCTGGAAGCGCTGCGACGGCTCAAGCGCGAGTCGCCGGAGACGGCCGATCGGCTCGAGGTCGTCTTTGCGGGCCCGTTGTCTGCGCGCGAGCGAGACCTGCTCGCCGCCGAGGATCTCGCCGGCCTCGTCAAGATCGTCGGCTGGCTCGAGCGGCCGCTTGTGCTGGCGCTCCAGCGCACGGCGGACATGCTGGTCGTCGTGACCGAAGGGGCGAGCCGGAGCAGCGTGGCGACCGGCAAGGTCTTCGAGTACCTCGCCGCGAAGAGACCGATTCTCGTCCTCGGCGAAGGAACCGAAGCGGCTCGGATCGTCGCCGACGCCGGCGCGGGGACCGCGACCTCGGCGAGCGACCCCGATGCGATCGCGCTCAGCCTGCGCGCAGCCCTCGAAGGCACGCCTACAGTAGAAGGCCGAGACGAGGTGCTGGAGCGCTACTCCTATCCGCGGCTGGTCGAGCGCCTGGCGGGGCTCATCGAGGAGGTCGTGTGAGCCGAGACGGATGGCCGCGGATCCTCCATGCGCCGCTCGACATCGGTGGACACGCCTACGGGCTCTCGCGTGCGGAGCGCGAGCTCGGTCTGCAGAGCGACGTCGCCGTCGTCGCCTCGGGCCCGTTCGGGTACGAGACTGATATCGACCTCCGCGCGGGAACAGACCGACCGGTTTGGCTCCGCTTTGCGCGCAGGGGCGCCTTCCTGGCCCGCGCCCTCCGGAAGTACGACCTCTTCCACTTCAACTTCGGCCTGACGCTGCTGACCGTTCGCCAGTTCGGCCACGTCTTCGACGAGCTCGCGCTCCTCAAGCGCCTGGGCAAGACCGTCTTCGTCACGTACCAGGGCTCCGACGTCAGGCCGGCCGCGAGCTGCCCGTGCGGACGGCCCGACTGCCTCGCCTTCGACCGCTACCGACAGAAAGCTGCCCGCAGGGCGCTGCGCTTCGCAGACCGCGTGTTCTACCTCAACCCGGACCTGCGGGAATGGCTGCCCGGAGCGACCTTTTGTCCGTATGCGAGCCTTGATCCGCGCCTCGTGCTCCCGTCGCCGGAGCCCGACTCGGACGAGATCGTCGTCGTCCACGCACCGACCGACGTGAACGTCAAGGGCACGAAGCACGTCGTCGCGGCGGTCGAGGCTCTCGACAGCGAGGGGCTCTCCGTGCGGCTCGACCTCGTGCAGTCCGTCTCGCGGCAGGAGGTGATCGAGCGCGTGCGGCAGGCGCACATCGTGGTCGACCAGGTGATGATCGGCTGGTACGGCGGATTTGCGGTCGAGGCGATGGCGTGCGGCCGGCCGGTGCTCGCGTACATCAGAGAGGACGTGCCCGATGACAACCCGTTCGGGGAGCAACTGCCCATCGTGCGAACGACCCCCGAGGTCCTCACCGATGACCTTCGGGCGCTCGTCACGGATACCGGGCTCCGGCAACGTGCTGCGGAGCAGGGCAGGCGCTTCGTCGAGGAGCAACACGACCCGCGCGCGGTCGCCAGACACGTTCTGGCGGGCTACGCCCCGGGACTGGAAGCCGTCTCGGCTTCGGCGAGATAACTCCCGGCTTACATCCTCGACTTATCATCCTCCCGGGCCATGGCCGCTTCCACTTCCATATCCACCGAGGTTCCCGCGGCAGTCCCCGCGCCTGATCCGAGGCTCGCAGGCCATCGCAGGGCTGCGGTCGTCCCGGCCTTCAACGAGGCGCAGACGATCGCCGGGGTGATTGCGGAGATTCGCGCCGTCGATCCCGGGATGGAGATCCTGGTCGTCGACGACGCGTCGTTCGACACGACTGCGGTGATCGCGGCGGAGGCCGGCGCCCGGGTCCTTCGCCTCGCGTGCAACCTGGGCATCGGCGGTGCCGTGCAGACGGGCTATCAGGCCGCCAGAGAGCTCGGCTGTGACCTCGTCGTGCAGATCGACGGCGATGGCCAGCACGACCCGCGAGAGCTCCCGCTCATCCTGGAGCCGGTGCTCGACGGGAGGGCCGACATCGTCATCGGATCGCGGTTCGCCGGCGGCGGGAAATACCGCGCTCCGCCCGTCCGGCGATTCGGGATGAGGATCTTCGCCGCCTTCGTGTCGCTGCTTGTCGGAAAGTCGCTCAGTGACACGAGCTCGTCCTTCCGCGCGGTGAACCGGCGGGCGCTCTCGCTCTTTGCCGTCGACTATCCGCACGGCTATCTCGAGACGATCGAGGCGACCGTGATGGCCGTCAGGTACGGCCTCCGCATCGAGGAGGTGCCCGTCCGGATGCGCGAGCGGACGTCGGGGCGCTCGTCGCTCACGACTCCGATTTCCCTGTACTACACAGTCAAGGTCGTCATTGCCGTCTTCATCAGCATGTTCCGCCGGAAGACCGTCCAACTGGAGGAAGACCGATGATCCCGCTTCGTGTCTCCATCATCGCCACGTTCGTCGCGGCGGCGCTCCTGCTCGTCGTCCTGGAGCTGATCCGCAGCCGAAGGCTCCAAGAGCGTTACGCGCTGCTCTGGCTGTTGACGGGCGTCGTCATGCTCGTGTTCGCGATCTGGAGGGATGCCCTCAACCGGCTGGCCGCTCTCACCGGCATCGCGTATCCCCCATCCGCCCTCTTCGTCCTGGGCTCGGGGTTCATCCTGGTCGTGCTTCTCCACTACTCGACGGTGATCTCGAAGCTCTCGGAGCAGAACACGGCGCTGACGCAACGCGTAGCGATGCTCGAGCTTCGCCTCGAAGAGAGCGACCGCGGAGCTCTTCGCGCCTAGCGTGGACGGGCCGATTCTCGTAACCGGGCCGCAGGGGTTCGCGGGCTCCAACCTGCTGGTCACGCTCGGCGGACGGGGCCTGCCTTCGCAGGTGGACGTCACCGATGCAGCGAGCCTCGCAGAGGAGGTGCGAACGAGCGCGCCGGGCGCGATCGTGCACCTGGCGGCGGTCTCCTCCGTGACGGCGTCGGCCGTAGACCCTGAGAAGGCATGGCGCGTGAACGTTCTCGGCGCCGTGAATCTCCTCGAGGCCGCTCGCTCGCACGCGCCGGGTGCACGCGTGCTGATGGTGTCCACCGGCGAGGTCTACGGGCACGCCGAGCAGGTCCCGACGCCGGAGGACGCTCCCGTCGCACCGATCTCGCAATACGCGGCGTCGAAGGCCGCAGCCGAGCTGGCCTGCGGGCTCGCCGGCCGCTCGGGAATGGACGTGGTCGTCGCGCGGGCCTTTCAGCACGAGGGCCCGAGCCGTAACGAGCAGTTCGCGGTCGGGTCCTGGACGGCTCAGATCGCCCGCGCGGAGGAGGCGGGCGGGGGGACCGTGCTCGTCGGCGATCTGTCCTCGCGGCGGGACATCACCGACGTGCGGGACATTTGCCGGGCCTACGAGCTGCTGCTCGACCCATCCGTCCCTGGGGAGATCTACAACGTCGCGTCCGGCCGGGTCGTCGAGATGCGCGAGGTGCTCGACCTCCTGATCGGTATGGCGCGCTGCCCGATCCAGGTCGAGCTCGATCCCTCGCGGAGCCGGCCGAGCGACCTGTCCGTGATCTCAGGGGACTCCTCGCGCCTGCGCGCCGCCACCGGCTGGACGCCCACGATCCCGCTCGAGCAGACGCTCGCCGACGCACTCGACTTCGCGCGCCAGGCGGTGGCGGAGAGAATGGCCAGCACATGAGCCAGAAGCGCGCGTTGATCACCGGCGTCACCGGGCAGGACGGCTCCTATTTGGCCGACCTTCTGCTCAGCAAGGACTACGAGGTGTTCGGGATGGTGCGGCGCTCGTCGACCGAGAACTTCGAGCGCATCGCGCATCTGACCGACCGGATCACGCTCGTCCAGGCCGACCTGCTCGATCCGACGTCCCTGGCGGAGGCGATCGAGGAAGCCCGGCCGGCTGAGATCTACAACCTCGGCGCTCAGAGCTTCGTCCCCACTTCGTGGAAGCAGCCGGTCTTGACCGCCGAGTTCACCGCGGTTGGCGTCACCCGGCTGCTCGAGGCGATCCGGCGCGTCGATACCGGCATCCGCTTTTACCAGGCCTCGTCGTCGGAGATGTTCGGCAAGGTGCGCGAGGTCCCGCAGAACGAGCAGACGCCGTTCTACCCCCGCTCGCCCTACGGCGTGGCCAAGGTCTACGGGCACTTCATCACCGTGAACTACCGCGAGTCGTACGGGCTCTTCGCGGTCTCCGGCATCCTCTTCAACCACGAGTCGCCTCGGCGCGGGTTGGAGTTCGTGACGCGGAAGATCTCGAACGGCGTCGCGCGCATCAAGCTCGGCCTCGCCGACGAGCTCCGCCTCGGCAATCTCGACGCGAAGCGCGACTGGGGCTACGCCGGGGACTACGTCGAGGGAATGTGGATGATGCTGCAGCAGGCCGAGCCAGAGGATTTCGTCCTCGCGACCGGCGAGGAGCATTCGGTTCGGGAGTTCGCCGAGGCGGCCTTCGGTCACGTTGGGCTCGACTACGACCAGTACGTGAAGACGGACCCGGAGTTCCTGCGGCCGGCCGAGGTCGATCATCTCGTCGGCGATGCCTCGAAGGCACGTGACAAGCTCGGATGGGAGCGGCGTGTGTCGCTCCCCGAGCTCGTCGAGCTGATGGTCGACGCCGACCTGGAGCGGCTCTCGGCTGCGGCGCCGGTGCGAGAGGGCGGCGTTGGCGAATGAAGTTCCGCACGAGCGAGCTCCCGCCCGGGCGGTCTCGCTCCCAACCTTCATTGCCCTACGCGCCACGTCGGCCACGCTCGTCGCAGCCGGAGCCGTGCTGCTCGCGGTCGCGATCCGCATCTGGCTGACGCGGTCAATCCCCGCCCCTTGGATCATGGGCGACGAGCTGCTCTATTCCTCGCTCGCGAAGAGCTTCTCCGAGCACCGGGAGATGGTCTTCCGCCAGCAGCCCTGGCCCTTCCTCAGCATCTATCCGGCAGTCGTCTCGCCCGCCTGGCTCTTCGGCTCGATGGAGAGCACCTACTCGGCCCTCAAGGTGATGAACGTCGCTCTCATGAGCGTCGTCGCCGTTCCTGCGTATCTCTGGAGCCGACGACTCGTCTCTCCGGTCTACGCCGTTGTGTTCGTCGTCCTCGTGCTGCTGATGCCGAGCTTCGTCTTCGTCAACGAGGTCATGACCGAAAGCCTCGCGTTCCCGGTGATGATGTTCGCCTTCCTCGCGGTCGCGCTCGCGCTCGAGCGCCCGACGAGCGCCCGCCAGGGGCTGGCGCTCGTCGCCGTCGCGCTCGCCTGCGCGACCCGCCTGCAGGCTTTCGTCTTGTTCGCAGCGGTGCCGTTGGCGATCTTGCTGAAGGCCGCTCTCGACGCCCGCGCCGCCCCTCCGCCGTCTTTCGTGCGGTTCCTGGCGCGAGAGATCGCCCGCTACGCGGTTGCCCTGGGCGTGCTCGTCGGCTCGGGGCTCGCGTATGTCGCATACAAGCTCGTGCGGGGCGAGTCCGTCACCGAACTCTTCGGTCAGTACAGCGGCATCGTGCAGGGGGGCTACTCACTCGGAGGCGTCGCGCGGTGGTCGGTCCTCCACGTTGCCGAGCTCTCGTACTCGACCGGCCTCGTTCCCGTCAGCGCCTTCATCGTGCTCGCCGGTCTGGCTTGCCGGCGCAATTCTCCGACCGGGCCCGCAGAGCGCGCTTTCCTGGCCGTGACGGTCGCGGCGACCTCGTGTCTCGTCGTGCAGGTTGCAGCGTTCGCCTCGCGCTACTCGCTGCGGATCGAGGAGCGGAACCTCTTCTACCTCGCGCCGCTGTTCCTGCTCGCCCTGGTCATGTGGCTCGACCGCGGCCTTCCGCGCCCCGCCGGCCTCACGGCGACGGCGGCGATCGTGCCCGCGGCTCTCCTCGTCGTGCTGCCCCTCGAGGGCCTCCTCAATGTCTCGATCGCGAGTGACACGTTCGCCTTCGTGCCGCTACTCCGCGCCGCGATCCACCTCGGGAGCGAGACGGACATGCGAATCCTGCTCGGCCTCGGAGCAATCCTGGTCGCGGTTGTCTTCGTCTCCCTTCCGAGGCGGCTCGCCGTCTATGCGATCCCCCTCGGCATCGCAGCCTTCTCCGCGGTCAGCTCGTACTCGGTGCTCGAGACCGCCAGGACGCAGGCCCTCAACGCGCTCGCCGCCCAGGGAGTACCGCCAAAGGACGTGAACTGGGTCGACGACGCCGTCGGGACCGACGCCCACGTCGTCTTCGTGAACACGATCCCGTTCCAAAACAACCCGCACACGCTCTGGCAGGCGGAGTTCTGGAACAAGAGCATCGAGGCGACCGTCGACCTCGTGAAGCCGCATCACATCATCCTCGGCCGGCGCGGAAGGGTCGACCCGCGGACGGGCCGAATCGTCACGAACGACCCTTATCTCTCGGGCTCAGTCCGCGGTGCGCGCTACGCGGTCGCGCCCGCCACGGTCGAGCTCGCCGGGAAGGTGATCGCCAAGCCCGGCAGCCAGCTCGTCCTCTACAGCGTCGATCCGCCTCTTCGGCTCGTCCGCTCGGCAACCGGCTTCTTCGCCGACGGCTGGACAGGCGGAGACATGGCCTTGACGCAGTACGCGACGCCCGATCAGCGCGGAGGCCGGCTTGAAATGCGCCTCCTGCGCCCGACCTTGATCAGCGAAGGGCGAGTGGAACCGGCACGCGCGACGCTCGAGCTGGGCAGCCTCCGCATCGGCACAAGCAACGCACTCGAGGTAAAAGACCGGGAAATGAAGCGCTCGATCCCCCTGACGGAGAACAGGCCAGTCCTGCTCAGCCTGCCGGTGCCGAGGCCGCCGTTCCGCTTCCAGCTGCACGTCACGCCGACGTTCAGCCCCGTCGACATCGGGCTGGGCGATACACGACAGCTGGGAATCCAGCTCTCCTTCCACTTCGTCCCGCGGAGCGCCGCTCGATGAGCGCGGCGCGACGGCTACTCGGTCGGGGGCGGCGGCGGGTCGGCCGTGCCCTGGCCTCGCCGGCAGATGAGCGTGAGGTGACCGCCGAGCACTGGGGCGAGGAGGCTCGCACCAAGGCCGAGGGAGAGGAATGGACCGGCCTGTACTGGCAGTCGTACGTCCTCACCCAGCGCAACATCAACAAGGCGATCGCAGGGCATCCGGACGAGAACTGGCTTCACTTCACGAAGAGACGCTTCTTCGAGGAGCCCGTCGGGCTCGGCCTCAGCCTCGGCTTCGGGGACGGCATCCTCGAGCGCGAGGCCGTGAAGCTCGACATCGCCGACCGCTTCGAAGCGTTCGACATCTCGCCCGAAGCCGTCGAGGTGGCCAGGGAAGAGGCCGAGCGTCAGGGAGTCGCCGGCCGGATCGACTACGCCGCGACGGACCTGAACACGATCGAGCTTGAGCCCAACCGATACGGCACCGTCTTCGCGGTCCAGAGCCTGCACCACATCGAGGCGCTCGAGCACCTGCTCGACCAGGTTCGGGCGTCACTCGAGCCCGGCGGCCTGTTCGTGGTCAACGAGTACGTTGGCCCAGCTCGCTTCCAGTTTCCCGAGGAGCGCCTGCCGCTCATGAACAAGCTGCTCTCGGTGCTGCCGGAGAGCCATCGGAAGAGCCTCCGCACCGGGCACGTGAAGACCGACGTGCAGCGCCCGATCGAGAAGGAGGTCCGGCGTGTCGACCCGTCCGAGTCGATTCGCTCCGACGAGATCATGGGCCTGCTCGAGGAGCGCTTCGAGGTCGTCTACCAGGCCGATTTCGGCGGAACGCTGCTCCAGTTCGTCCTCTCCGACATCGCCGGCAACTTCGATCCCGCCGACCTGCGGGACGTCGCGCTTGTCGACCTCATCTGCCTGTACGAGGAGACGCTGATCGAGCACGGCGTGCTGCCGAGCGACTTCACATACGTCGTCGCGAAGGCCCGCTAGACGAAGGCGGCGGCGGCTCAGCCGGCCACGGCGGCGACCTCGTACGGTGTGCCCGCAAACGCACTTTCCGGAGGAAGGACGCCCAGATAGCTCATCGCTTCGGCGAGCGTGCGCCGGAATGTTCCACGGTCGAAGCTGTCGCGCGCAATCTCGAGCACGCCGCGTTGCGCCTGGAGCCACAGCTGCTCGTCGGTGTACAGCGCGTGCGTCAGAGCGGCGAGCTCGGCCGGCTGCTCGGCGACAAGGGTCGAGCGCAGGCCGCCGAGGGGCAGCCCCTCGGCGCCGACCGCGGTCGTCACGAACGGCGGGCCGGCGGCAATCGTGTCGAGAAGCTTGAGCTTGATGCCGGCGCCGAAGCGCATCGGGCTGACGTGGACGCGCGTGCGCGCAAGCCACTCGGCGGGATCGTCGACGAAGCCGACGACGTTGACACGGTCTCCGTGCAGCGCCTCGACTGCGGGCGTGGGGTCGGCACCCACGACGTGCAGCCGGAGCTCCGGTTCGCGCTCCCAGAGGATCGGCATCACCTCGTGGACGAGCTGGAGCAGCGCGTCCTCGTTCGGCGAGCCCGCACCGGCGAGGAACCCACCGAAGAAGAGCAGGTCCTGCCGCTCCGCGAACCCGGTCGGCTGTGTGACTGTCTCGACCCAGTTGGGGAGGACGAAGGTCGGTTTCTCGGGGGCGACGTCGCCCACGAACTCGGCCTCCTCCGCGGAGACGGTGAAGACGACCGCCGACTCCTGGAGCGCCGCCAGCTCGATCTGGCGCGAGGCGATCGCGTCGGCGCCGACCCGCGATCTCTGCGCGGGGTCGGCCAGGAACTCGAGCATCCGGTCGAGTCGGCGAAATGCGAGCGCCTCGGTGTCGAACGCGCGCAGGGCCTGAGGCTGAGTGCTCCGAAGTATCTGGTCGAAGCGTGCGACGTTGGTGCCGCGGCTCACGATCGCCGCCGAGTAGTGGAACATCCGGTTCTCGAACCACTTACCCCAGTCGACCGGGGGGGCGACGACCTCGATTCCTCGGGCAAGCAGTGGCTCTGCATAGCGCTCCGCCTCCCTGTCGTCGGCCGCCGCGAGCGTGATTCGCGCCTCCGGCCAGAGCTCGACCAGCTCGTACAGCATCTTCGCCATCCGCGGGTCGCCCGATCCCCGGTCGTGGTGGGGGACGCGGTCGTCGATGACGAGGATCCGGTCGGCGATCTCCGAGTCGCGGGCGGCGACCAGCCTCGAAGGGTGCGCCGCGAGCTCGATCAGGTTGGGGCGTCGCGCGAGGCGTTCGTTCCAGCGCGCGAAGAAGATCGCCCTGTTCGCCTCCATCTGCCGGCGGGCCTGCAACGATCCGCTGGAGCCGTGTAGCTCGTGGACGACCCGGGAGCGGGGCTCGTAGACGGTCCGCAGCCCGCGCTCCTTGAGCTTGAAGGCGAGATCGACGTCCTCGAAGTAGCCGACGCCGTAGACGGGGTCGAACCCGCCCGCGTCGGCGAACGTCTCCCGCTCGATCAGGAGGCATGCGGCGGAGCCGTAGTCGATCTCGCGCCGGAAGCGGTGCTCGAAGGCCTCGGCGTCGGCCCCGCAGCCGAGCGCTTGCGTCCAGCCGACCGAGTCCACGACCGAACCGGCCTCCTGGATCGTCCCGTTGCGGTTCAGGAGCATCGGGACGACCGAGCCGACCGTCTTGTCGCTCTCCAGCGTCTCGATGAGCGGGCCGAGCCAGCCTGGCTGGACGAGCGCGTCGGGGTTGAGGAAGCAGAGATAGCGTCCGCGCGCGTGCGCGGCGCCGCGGTTCGATCCGGGCCCGAAGCCTGCGTTCGTCTCGCTCAGGATCAGCGTCGCCCCCTCGGCCTCCTCGCTCAGCTTCACGGGCGTTTCGTCCGGCGAGGCGCTGTCGAAGACGATCAGCTCGTAGATGGGCTCGGTGTTCTCGAGGAGCGCTTCCAGGGCGCGGCGCGTGAGCGGCCAGTTCCCGTAGCCGACCATGACCACCGAGACGAGGGGCTCCTCAACTGTGGGGAAGCGAAGCGGGGTCATCGCCCGAGCAGGCGGTGAAACAGGCGGATGCCAACTCGCAGTGGCGCCGTCAGCCGCCACGAGCGAGAGCCGTACACGACGGCGTGCACGTGCGCGAGGCCTTCTGCAAACGCGACGCGCTCGTTCACGAGGCGCTGGCCCTGGACGGCGTGCGCGCGACGCACCGCCTCGCTCTCGGCCCTGAGGCTCGCAACCTCTTCGCGCGCAGCGGCGGCGCGCTGGGTCGACGCGTCTCGGTCGAGCCGCAGCTCCTCCAGCTCTTCGCGCAACGTCCGCAGCTGGTTCGCAGACTCCGAGACGAGCGCTCGGAGCACGAACTGGTACGTCGTCGACTCGGGATCGGAAGCGATCCACTCGCTAACGGCATCGGGAACCTGGGGCACGCTGATCTCGGTCTCACCGACGTCGAGCCGCTGGCGCACCCAGTGCGTGACGACGTAGCCGGTCTCCTCGAAGAGGTCCTGGATCGATGCGCGGGTGAAGAAGCGCAGGTGCGTGTCGTCGAGAAGGCCCCAGTCCCGGTACCGGAACTCGCCGCCGAGGAGCGCGAGGCGGACGCTGCCGTGCGCGATGTTCGGGATCGAGGCGATGACAACGCCGTTCTCGGCGACGAACGGACGCACGCGGCGGAGGACGTCGCCGGGCTCCTTCAGGTGCTCGAGGACGTCGGCGAAGAGGACGACGTCGAACTCCTCGCCCGCGAGCTCAGCGGCGTAGTCGATCTTCTCCGCATCGCCGACGATCACGCGCTCGGTGTGCTGCTCGGCGAGCTCGGCGGCCTCGGGGGAGATCTCGACTCCGGTCACCGTGCAGCCGAGCTTGTTCTTCAGCACCTCGGACATGTACCCGGTCGCGCAGCCGAACTCGAGCACCCGAGTCGCAGGCGGGACGAGCGAGACGATCTTGCTGTGCGTCGAGCCCGGATCCGCCTGGAACTGGGTGTACTTGAAGGCGTGCGGCGGCGGGCTGCCCGCCTT